>NZ_JBHIRN010000005.1:0-130541 GCF_042197205.1 Bartonella sp. AA2SXKL | reverse complement strand
ATAATATCACCCTATCAGAAAGCTATGATACCTCTAACGGCAAAGAGACACATGAAAAGTCTTTTGCTGGTGTGACAACTTCCGTTGATATCGGTGTCCTTGGCACGGTACAAGGACTAAAAGATGCCGCAGATCACATGAATAATAAGGATGGTAACAATACAGTTATTAATGGCATACTGACTGGCATGAAAATCAGTCATCTTTATAGTAAAGGCAAAACCTTTGTTAATTGGCTGACTGGCAATACGGGGGAAAAGGGGAACGTAACCAAAGGACTGAGTAGCTCATTAGGAGGATTGGGGGGCTCCACCAAGGATGCTCTTGCCAATATGGCTGGTGCATCTGGCAGTGTAACCGTGGGCTTTAAAACTGAGAAAACAGAAGCTTCTTCTCAAGTCTCCACAGCGGTGACAGATAGCATAGAAGGCGGACGCGCTGTTAACATGCATGCCCACGAAGGCAGCATTCATGGTGTTGGCGCTGATGTTATCGCTGGTACCAATCCAATCTATGTGCTGGAAAATGATGCACAGAGCGGAAAGATCACCATGGAAGCAGGTAAAGATATCATCTTTGAAAGTGCACAAAACACGCAAAGCACACAAAACAGCAGTGAAAGTTCTTCAATGAGTGTTGGCACCGGTTATGGCACGGGTGGCGCAGGGGCAACGGGTAGTGCTGCTTTTAGTCAAGGGGAAGGTTCCAGTGAGGAAGTTCAACACAAAAACAGCCATATTATAGGCACCGGCACCGTTCATACCACGAGTGGGGCAAACACCACATTGGCAGGCGCCGTGGTTTCTGGAGAGCGTGTAGAAATGGAAGTAGGGGGTGATTTTGCCATTACCAGCCGCAGTGATACGGGACAAACTTCCAGCAAGCAAAACTCTGTTTCTGTTGGGTTTGGTGCTGGACAAACGGGTGGTGGGGGCTCCATGAGCGCCTCTTTCCAAAAGGATAAATCCTCCAGCGATTATCATAGTGTTGTGGAGCAATCAGGCATCAAAGCGGGTGATGGCGGCTTTAATATCATAGTTAAAGACAAAACGACCCTAACCGGAGGTATTATTGAAAGCACAGCCTCGGCGGACAAAAACAGCCTGACCACAGGAAGCATTAGCACCAGTGATATCAGCAACAGTGCCCATGCTAAAGCCAGCAGCCATGGGTTTAGCCTTTCTGGGAATGACACGATAAAGAACATTGCCAAGAATGTTTTAAATCACGGCAAAGCCAAGGATGCAGCAGAAGGGGAAACCAAATCTGCTATCAGTGATGGGACTATCATCCTTACTGATACAACTGGACAGAGGGCGATGGGGCAAGATGCTGGACAAATCATTGGCTCTCTCAACCGCAACACCGCAGCAGCACACCAAGCAGTAGGACAGCTAGATGTCGCACCGCTTGAGGATATATTGCGTAATCGTTTAGGTATGAGAAATAAATGGGTAGATGAATGGTTTGATATATGGGATGGGGTTCGTAAAATGGCATTTTATGTTGACCATCCAGTGGGTGAGGTTGCGCATGATGAAAATGGCAATGTCCTCTATTTAACCGATGAAAATGGAGAGTATATAAAAGGCAGTGATGGAAAATATATCACTCTGTATCACTTTTTAAAGCCAGAGGAAGAAAAGCATTTACAAAAAGGCCCTAATGGTGCTGTTTATATGTTCTACAATGGCATTTTTAATTCACCAGATGAAGCAGCCGGTAATGCTGTCCAATTGGCTGTTAATAAAAATGGTCCCCTTTATTTTACATACTTTCCCCAAGCTGATGATGTGCTGGTAGAATTAGGGGTAGCATATTATCAAAAGTTTTGGGAGGGTAGCACTTGGGGATTGAGTAATTCGACCAAGAAGTTCCAAGATTTTATCTATCGTTATGGCAATGACAATGCTATTGTTAGTGGGCATAGCCGGGGTACCTTAACAATACGCAATGGAGCAAATGACTTGCAAGAACATGGTATCCACAGTGTAGCCAAGAAAACAGACTTCTATCTTGTTGGAGCGGCTGCTCACATGCAATCGATGGCCAATACAGTAGATTATCTAAGCGATGGCGAAAAAAATTATATCTACATACAAGGTCATATGTTAGACCCCATTAGTACAGTGATTGGTTACAATTGGCCTACGGCTTATGGGGTACGTTCCAAACCATATGATTCATTACATCCGTTAATTCTACCCCTCAGAGAGATGGGGGGAGCGATCATCGGCTATAATCCTAGTACCCATAATTGTTATGCTGATGCAAGTGCTAAGTGTAAAAATGATTACGGTTCATTTGATTTTATAAAATTTTATTCCACGAGAACAGGGAACAAAAAATGAAAATACGATTTAACTTATTGAGCCTGCTCATTCTATTAAGTATTACTGGATGTGATATGGACAAATCTCCTCCAGGGGAAGTATATGGGTGGATCAAGCTAGGAGCAGACTTTACCGAGGTAGGAAAAGCCTTATTAGAATGTGGCATGCCACATCTTAATTATCTTGAGGCTGAAAATCAAAAGCTCAGCAATAATGATAATGCAACAATTTATGCTTGTATGATTCAAGCAGGATTCCGTGACAGATATGGCGGTCCATCTTGGTGTGTGAATCATTGGAGGGAAAACCTTCCGATTTGTCGACCAGGCGCGGTCATTCCGAAACGAAGTGTTGAAAAGCGCTTAAACAGCCCTTTTTGTAAAAGAAGTCCAGTACAACCTGAATGCAAACCTTAAGTTTTGTTTGTGATGACCGACAATCCCCACACTCACGTTTTTACATGCCTGTGCGGGATTGTTTCCTCAAGCAACCATTTCAATATTGTTCACCGTTGTTTAAACAGCGGTGACAGAAAATATCAACAAGCTTATGAGCTGTTTATTGTAAATAAATCCATTGAAAGAGGGGAATAATGAAGAAAATCTTAAAACTATTGAGTTGTATAGCTCTGTTAAGTATCACTGGATGTGTTAACTCAATTCCCTCACTTTCTCCAGCATTATGGAGAAATAAAATACTTTTAGAATGTGGAGTACCGGACCTTAATAAGGTTGTGGCGCTAGATTTGAATCAATTTGCCAGTATTGAAATGTGTATGGCGCAATCAGGTTTTCGCCCTAGCTTTACAATACAAGATTGGTGTGAAAATCATAAATCAGACAACCTTCCCATATGTCGTCCTGGTGCTGTCATGCCTCAGCGAAGTGTTGAGAGACGCTTAAATAGCCCTTATTGTAAAAAGCATTCAGAACAACTTGAATGCAAACCTTAAGTCTTGCTTCAGCAGAGAAAGCCTTGTCCGTCCTTACGTGATAAGGTTTTTTTTATGCCGCGTCGTTATAACGTTGCTGTTTTGCTTGCTCGATGACATTCAAAAGATCCGATTGTAACCAACGGGATAAAAAGCCAAATTTTAAAGGTTTTGGGAGAGAGCCATTGGTTACATGACGGCGGAATGTTGAAACACTCATATGAAGCAATTTTGCACTTTCACGGTCAGTTAAAAGAATATCATTTTCTGTCATATTAAAATCCTTTCACTATAAAAATGGTAACAAATCATAACTATTTATTAACCACATTTTGGTTCATTTAGAAAGATGTTTTATTCATAGAAAACAATATTTTATTATACAATTTCTGATGTGATACGTGATGAATCTTATTGAGAAAGAATGAGAGACAAGAGAGCTAAAGTTATCCACAGATAATGGGGTTATTCACCCCATATTTTAGGTTTGACCCGTGACATAAGCCGCCCATTTATCCATATAGACACGGCGCTGTTCTAGATAGTCAGTACGACGATAGGAGCGCTCTACTTGTCCTCCGACTGTATGACTTAGAATAGTTTCAGCGACCTCATAGGGGGCATCGGTTGTTTCTGCTAGCCAATCGCGTAAACTAGAGCGAAAACCATGGGGGCAAGCTTCAATTTTATTTTTTCTCATATACGCCGCCATCATCGTATGTGAAAGAGGACCACGACCGGTAAGTGAAAAGATGAAATCACTTTTAGAGATACAGCGGGCTTGTTCAATTACTTTTATTGCTTCAGATGATAGGGGGACGCGAAACTCTGTTGTGACATCACGCTTGCCTTTCATATTTTCAGCAGGGATTGTCCAGATATCATCTTCAATCTGATCTTCACGAATATGACGCAAAGGGTTGGTACGAACGCCTGTCAGGATAAGCAGACGCAAAGCTAAATGTTTTATAGTTGTTGTTTTGCAGAGAAATTGGTAAAAAGCCGGCACATCTCTCCAATCCATGGCTGGTAAGCTTTGTTTTTTATGACGTTGTTTGCCTAAGAGAGCGCGTGCTTTTTCTACTGCTTGTAAATCAACATCTAACCCTAATGCAGCCGCATGTTTGAGACAAAGATTAAGACGCATTAGTGCTGTTCGAGCAGTTCCAGCTTTTGTATGCCAAATAGGGGCAAGGGTATCGCGTATCTCTGTTTGCGTAATCTCTGAAACGGGCAGACAGCCTAATTTAGGGAGAATATGGAGGCGTAAATGTAAAAACCAATTACAAGACTCACCATCATTTTTTAATTCAGCTTTACGGCTTTCAAAAGCATCTAGAGCAATATCTTTTAAATAATGGAGATTGCGCATTGCCTCACGCTTTTGTTTGTTGCGTTCTTTAATAGGGTCACGCCCCTCACGTAAAACAGCCCGCCACCTAGTTGCCAATTCACGGGCTTGTTTTAAAGAAACATCTCGCAACGCTCCCAAGCCCATTTCGCGGCGCCGACCATGAATGGTATAACGATAAAGCCATTGAGCACCACCATCTTTACGTTTGTGAAGAAGCAAGCCGGCACCATCATTATATTTACCAGCTCCCAATGTTGCTACAGCCCTTGCATTAAGACGATTCATAAGAACCATTTTTACTCCTTTCTTGTACAATTTTTACCCACACATCAACCCCGCTTGTGACGTGCAAGCAAGTGGTTTTGATTGATTCAAGATAAACAGATTTGAAATGAGAGAATCCTACGTTATTCGAGGGTCTAATTCAATATGAACAGAGCTAGATTATCATTATAAATCAATATCTTGTATCTGTCATACAAGAAGGTGTTCACGGTATAGCCAACGAAAACACGACTATCAATCTCTATGGACCAGCCTTTAATGTTTTAGTTGCATCCGGTCTGTTAGGGTATGTGAGTGACGGCAAACAAATTATTATTGGCTTTGATGGGAATAGATATGACTTTGTAAGCAGAATTATTGGCGGTAATGGCTATACTTATGAGACAATACCTGCTGGCAGTAACTGGTGGAAAGAATGGTGGAGAGTGATCATGAATCCCATAAGTGCCCATACTTGTCTTGGAGATGCGAGCCAAGTATGTCGGTATGTTTATGGCTCATCCAATCGAGTACAAAATAAGAAAAAAATCTTGGTATTAGTTTTCAGGAAGATATTGTCGATTGTGATGACAACGATGCTGTTAAGCAGCGTATAGGATTGATCAATGGTTATTTGAAGTCAGTAGTGAAGGAAGGTTGGGTGGATATTACTGAAGGGAAGAGCCTTTTTGATTATTGTATAATAGAAAAATCTAATAGTGATCACGATACTGTCAGTGGTTTTGTAGATTATTGTTTACAAATTAAAGCAAATAACCTCTTTTTTTATTTACATGAGAGAAGTAAAGGGTTTCGTTGGTTTTTTTGTTTTAAAGTTCTTACAGAAGTTCGCAGGCATAGAAGCAAAAATGGAATAGTTTTTTTATTGGATGAGCCAGCAAATAATTTACGTATTCATCCACAGAGAAAAATATTAAGCTCCTTACAAACGTTATCGAGCATAAAAGGCAATAAAGTAATTTATTCGACGCATTCCCCTTATCTTATTAACGACGATAATTTGGATAATTTGTTTACCGTACGTAATGAAGCAAATGATTTTGAAGCGCCTCGAATTGTTTGTGAAAGATTTCTGGAATTAACTACATTTACTGAAGAAACTGTGAGGGCTGTTGAGCCTATTGTTCAAAAAACATGGATTACACACCTTGGAACAGGAGCTGATTGGATTATAAAAAAATTTAATGGAGTTGCTGCTAATGCAAAGAAGGTAAATCACATTGCTGATTGCGTGAAACATATTATTGGTGGATAATTTTCTCAGTTTATGCCGTAAAGCTTATACCCTTACGCGTTTTATTTAAATACTTACACCCTTTGGTAAAATTTTACGGAAACTTCGCATTGATCACTCCGAACACTTCTTAGATATGGCTAAGAAATTAGATATATCTGTAGGATTTTTATCTTCTGTCGAGATTAGCAAAAAATCTGTTCCTGTAGGACTGGAGGAAAAGATCATAGAGCTTTATGGTTTAGATCAAGAGGTAGCAGAAATTTTGAAAAGAGAATCGGATTCTTATTGTAAAAGTTTCACTATAAAGCCTTCTGATACATTTAGATGTGAAGCTGTTGGTATGTTTGCTAGACTGATAAACATTATTTCACAAGAAGATTTAGAACTATTAAAAAATTGTTAGAGAAAGCTGGCAAAAAGAATGCGCTTTGTAAAGGAAAGAGTAAAAACCATATTCCCCTAACTTTATTTAGGCATCCCTTATCTTTTAAAAATATATGAAGAATCAAAAACTTAATAGGAATATAAAGCTATATGGTGGGCGATGAGAGACTCGAACTCCCGACATCCTCGGTGTAAACGAGGCGCTCTACCAGCTGAGCTAATCGCCCAATGCAATGATCAGCAATTGAATGGAGACTCTTTAAGGAAAAATTTTTCTAAACGCAAGAATAAAGATGGTATTTGATAATTTTTTTTAAAAATGCATAATCCTTCTTGACATAAACGCATGAACCCCTTACACGACCGCTTGTACCAAATTAAATTGGTTCGAAAAAATGCGCGGGTGTAGCTCAGTTGGTTAGAGTGCTGGCCTGTCACGCCGGAGGTCGCGGGTTCGAGCCCCGTCACTCGCGCCATTTTGTGATTCCTTATGAAATTTCCTTTTTAAAATATCCATATGCTATGAGTGATGTGGTGGAGTGTTTGATTGGGAATAAATATGTTTTTTCTTTCTTTTTATATGGTTTATAAGAATAGGGCTTGCGTCTTTCTTTGCTCTGCGTTACCTATGCCGATAAGAAAAGTATCGCTCTGTATGCCTTTGAAGCAGTATGAATAGAGTTAATAGAGCGATTGTTAAATTTGTCTGTTTGGTCTCGCAATATTGAATCATTGTGTTAAACTCAGGCATTTCGTTACGATGGAAGAGGGTTATGGCTTATTTATTGAGCTCTTATTTGCCAGTCTTGATTTTCATTATTGTGTCAGCGGTTATTGCTGGAGTTTTGTTGATTACACCTTACATTGTAGCATATCGTTCCCCTGATCCTGAAAAATTATCGGCTTATGAATGTGGGTTTAATTCATTTAGTGATGCACGCATGAAGTTTGATATTCGTTTCTATTTGGTGTCAATTTTATTTATTATTTTTGATCTTGAAGTTGCATTTCTTTTTCCTTGGGCTGTTTCATTCGAATCAATAGGTATGTTTGGCTTTTGGTCGATGATTGTGTTTTTAGCGATTTTGACTATTGGATTTATATATGAATGGAAAAAAGGAGCCCTTGAATGGAATTAAGATCTAATAATTCAACGATTGAGGCTCCAAAACCAAAAGGAATCATTGATCCAAATACTGGTGGGCTGATAGGATCTGACGATAAATTTTTTCGTGATATCAATGCTGAATTATCAGATAAGGGGTTTTTAGTTACCTCGGCAGATGCTTTGATTACTTGGGCACGTACCGGTTCTTTAATGTGGATGAGTTTTGGTTTGGCTTGTTGTGCTATCGAAATGATGCAATGCTCAATGCCTCATTATGATAATGAGCGTTTTGGATATGCACCACGAGCTTCACCCCGCCAGTCAGATGTGATGGTGGTGGCAGGTACTCTAACAAATAAGATGGCTCCTGCTTTAAGAAAAGTGTACGATCAGATGCCAGAGCCACGTTATGTCATTTCTATGGGATCATGTGCAAACGGTGGGGGATATTATCATTATTCCTATTCAGTAGTGCGGGGATGTGATCGTATCGTGCCTGTCGATATATATGTCCCAGGGTGTCCACCTACAGCAGAGGCATTATTATACGGCATATTGTTGCTACAGAAAAAAATCCGTCGTACCGGATCCATAGAGCGATAGAGAGTTTTCTTGTCATGGTGGATGAAACATTGGTTGAGCTTGCTGCTTATTTGGAAAACAAATTAAAAAATAAGCTTGAAGAGACTGTTCTTGCTTTTGGTGAATTGACCATTGTGGCACGTCTTGATGCAATTATCGATGTCTTAATGTTTGTTCGTGATGATCCTCGCTGTCAATTTATTAATCTTACAGACATTAGTGGTGTGGATTATCCTTTTCGCGATAAGCGCTTTGATGTTTCTTACCAATTGTTATCTCCTCGTGAGAATTTACGCTTACGTGTAAAAGTTCGTACGGATGAAAATACTCCTGTTGCTTCAGCTTGTACGGTTTATCCTGGCGCAGAGTGGTATGAACGTGAAACGTATGATATGTATGGGGTTTTATTTTCAGGACACCCAGATTTGAGACGGATTTTAACAGATTATGGGTTTGAAGGATATCCTTTACGCAAAGACTTTCCTGTGACAGGATTTGTTGAATGCCGTTATGATAATGAAGCAAAGAGGGTGATTTATGAGCCTGTTGTTTTGCGCCAAGAGATGCGTAATTTTGATTTTCTTTCTCCTTGGGAAGGAGGACAGTATACTTTGCCATGTGATGGGAAAGCAGATGAAAAAAAATAATATTGGTTTTGATAAGGCATTATATTAGAGTACTGTATTTCTTAAATAATTAAATATTTTTTAGCGTGATAGATTTTTTGATATTTGATATGAAGTTTTTTAAAAAGCAAGGGGTTGATTGTGGCTGAGGTCAATGTTCGAAACTTTAATATCAATTTTGGTCCGCAGCATCCTGCCGCGCATGGGGTTTTGCGCATGGTTCTGGAGCTGGACGGTGAAGTTGTTGAGCGTGTAGATCCACATATTGGGTTGTTGCATCGCGGTACTGAAAAATTAATGGAAACAAAGACTTATCTTCAAGCTGGTCCTTATCTAGATCGTTTGGATTATGTCGCTCCTATGAATCAGGAACATGCTTTTGTTCTTGCTATTGAAAAGTTATTAGATATAAAAGTTCCTAAAAGAGGGCAATTAATACGTGTTTTGTTTTCTGAAATTGGGCGTATTCTTAATCATTTGCTTAATGTAACGACACAGGCAATGGATGTTGGTGCTTTAACACCACCGCTTTGGGGATTTGAGCAACGTGAAAGATTGATGATTTTTTATGAGCGTGCCTGTGGTGCTCGTCTTCATGCAAATTATTTTCGTCCTGGTGGCGTGCATCAAGATTTACCAGAATCTTTAGTTGAGGATATTGGTGATTTTATTGATCCATTTCTTATTTCTCTCGGAAAACTTGATGCGCTTGTGACCCCAAATCGGATTTTTAAGCAGCGTAATGTGGATATTGGCGTTGTAAGTATTGATGAAGCTTGGGCACGCGGTTTTTCTGGGGTTATGATTCGTGGCGCTGGTGTTCCATGGGATTTGCGTAAAAGTCAGCCTTATGAATGTTACGATGAAATGGAATTCGATATTCCTATAGGTAAAAATAGCGATTGTTATGATCGCTATCTTATTCGTATGGAAGAAATGCGTCAATCAGCGAAAATTATGCGCCAATGTGTGGAGCGTTTACTGAGTACTGAAAAAAATGGACCGGTTTCGAGCTTGGATCGCAAAATTGTACCACCGACGCGGAGTGAAATGAAAAGCTCGATGGAAGCACTGATTCATCACTTTAAACTCTATACGGAAGGTTTTCATACACCTCCTGGAGAAGTATATGTTGCTGTGGAAGCTCCGAAGGGTGAGTTTGGTGTTTATCTTGTTTCTGATGGAACCAATAAGCCTTATCGTGTCAAGTTGCGTGCTCCTGGGTTTGCTCATCTCCAAGCTATGGATTTTTTAACCCGAGGCCATATGTTGGCGGATGCTACAGCTATTTTGGGTTCGATTGATATTGTTTTTGGGGAGGTTGATCGCTAATGTCCGTACGCCGTCTTGCAGATGATATCTATCAGCCCGCAGAGTTTTCTTTTACAAAAGAAAATCAAATATGGGTAAAAAATACTATAGAAAAGTATCCTGTCGGGCGTGAGCAATCAGCTGTCATTCCATTATTAATGCGTGCACAAGAGCAAGATGGTTGGGTGACACGTGCTGCAATTGAACATATCGCTCAAATTCTTTCTATGGCATATATCCGTGTCTTAGAAGTTGCTACTTTTTATACTCAGTTTCAGCTTAAGCCTGTTGGAACAAAAGCGCATATTCAAGTTTGTGGGACAACGCCTTGTATGTTACGTGGTTCTGATGAATTGATTAAAGTTTGTCAGAAAAAAATTCATCATGAACCTTTTACGACCAATCAGGATGGAACATTGTCATGGGAAGAGGTGGAGTGTCTTGGTGCTTGTGTTAATGCTCCCATGGTTATGATTTTTAAAGATACTTACGAAGATCTTACAGCTGAACGCCTTGAAGAGATTATCGATGCATTTGAGGCAGGAAAGGGTCCTGAGATAGCTGTTGGTCCGCAAAATAGTCGTAAATCGTCGGAGCCAATTAGTGGTTTAACATCTCTTCTTGATGATGAGAAAGAAAAAAAGATCTCTCAAGTCTTCACCAAAAAAGGATAAGGAAAGAATGGGGAACATAATTAAGTATTTTTCTTGAGAAAATATTTTATTATTCTACCCATGATGGCAACATTTAACGAAAAGTAAGAAATCTTGAAAAGATATTTAAAAATTGCATTTGAGGAAAAGCTAAAAATGCTACGGGTAATAGAAAAAAAAGGTGGGGTATGCTAGCTGATAAAGATCGTATCTTCACCAATATTTATGGTTTAAAAGACAAATCATTAAAGGCTGCGATGTTGCGTGGGCATTGGAATGGTCTGAAAGAAATGATTGACAAAGGTCGTGATTGGATCATTGATGAAGTGAAGGCATCGGGTTTACGCGGTCGTGGTGGTGCTGGTTTTCCTACTGGAATGAAGTGGTCCTTTATGCCAAAGCAGAATGATGGACGTCCTCATTATTTGGTTGTCAATGCCGATGAATCTGAACCTGGAACTTGTAAAGACCGTGATATTTTACGGCATGATCCCCATACTTTGATTGAAGGATGTGCAATCGCTACTTTTGCTATGGGAGCCAATGTTGCTTTTATTTATATTCGTGGTGAATATATTCGTGAACGTGAAGCGCTTCAAGCTGCGGTTGATGAATGCTATGATGCGGGTTTACTTGGCAAAAAAACGAAATATGGGCATGCTTGTGATATTGTTATTCATCATGGAGCGGGTGCTTATATTTGTGGTGAAGAAACAGCTCTTCTTGAAAGTCTTGAGGGAAAAAAGGGACAACCTCGGCTTAAACCACCATTTCCTGCCAATATGGGGATTTATGGCTGTCCAACAACAGTAAATAATGTAGAGTCTATTGCCGTTGTTCCAACGATTTTGCGGCGGGGTGCTTCGTGGTTTTCATCAATCGGACGAGCAAATAATGTTGGAACGAAATTATTTATGGTTTCAGGGCATGTTAATGCACCTTGTACATTTGAAGACGCTCTTGGTGTTTCATTCCGTGAATTAATTGAAAAACATACGGGTGGTGTTCGTGGTGGATGGAATAATCTTTTAGCAGTTATTCCAGGGGGGGCTTCTTGTCCAGTCGTTCGTGGTGAGGATATGATCGATGCGATCATGGATTTTGATGGGATGCGAGATGTCGGGTCTTCTTTTGGCACAGGGGGAATGATTGTTATGGATAAATCAACCGATATTATCAAGGCAATTTGGCGTATAGCTGCTTTTTTCAAGCACGAGAGTTGTGGTCAGTGTACACCGTGTCGTGAGGGGACGGGATGGATGATGCGTCTTTTAGGGCGTATGGTTGAGGGAAGAGCGCAAAAACGCGAGATTGATCTTTTGTTTGAAGTGTCTAAACAGGTTGAAGGACACACTATTTGTGCGCTTGGTGATGCTGCCGCATGGCCTGTACAGGGGTTGATACGTAATTTTCGTCCAGAAATCGAGCGTAGAATTGATGAATACACGCGAAATGTAGTCCAAAGCAAAAATATTGCTTTAGAAGCGGTTTAATAAAGGATTTTGTTTTAAGAACGACCGAATGCAAATTTTAAGTGGGTTATCCGCAGGTTGGATGGGTGATGATAAATATCAAAGTTGATGGCAAAGAGATTGAAGTTCCTGATTACTACACGTTGCTTCAGGCTGCTGAGGCGGCTGGGGCAGAAATTCCACGTTTTTGTTTTCATGAATCTTTGTCAATTGCTGGAAATTGTCGTATGTGTTTAGTTGAGGTTAAGGGTGGTCCACCAAAACCTCAGGCTTCTTGTGCTATGGGGGTTCGTGATTTACGATTAGGGCCTAACGGTGAGGCACCTGAGATTTTTACCAATACACCGATGGTAAAAAAAGCACGTGAAGGTGTTATGGAATTTCTTCTCATTAATCATCCTTTGGATTGTCCAGTGTGTGATCAAGGGGGAGAGTGTGATCTTCAAGATCAAGCAATGCTTTATGGACGAGATTGTTCTCGTTATACAGAAAATAAACGTGCTGTAGAAGATAAATATATTGGACCTCTTGTCAAAACTGTTATGACACGGTGTATTCATTGTACACGGTGTGTTCGTTTTACAACGGAAGTTGCAGGTATTTCTGAGCTTGGTTTGATCGGTCGTGGTGAAGATGCTGAAATTACGACGTATCTTGAAAAAGCTATGACATCTGAATTACAGGGAAATGTTATTGATCTTTGTCCAGTGGGAGCTCTAACTTCAAAACCTTATGCGTTTCATGCCCGTCCGTGGGAATTGGTAAAAACGGAATCGATTGATGTGATGGATGCGCTTGGTAGTGCTATCCGTATTGATAGCCGCGGCCGTGAAGTTATGCGGATTATGCCGCGTACGAATGAAGATGTAAATGAGGAATGGATCTCTGATAAAACGCGTTTTATTTGGGATGGATTACGGACTCAGCGGCTTGATAAGCCATATGTACGCAAAGATGGAAAGCTTCAACCTGTCAGTTGGACAGAAGCTTTTGCAAAAATTAAAATGGTAATCTCTAAAATTTTTCCAGAAAAAATTGGAGCCATTGCGGGGGATCTTGCTTCTGTTGAAGAAATGTATGCCCTTAAAGCATTATTGAGTTCTTTGGGCTCAACGCTTTTTGATTGTCGTCAAAGAGGGGGGGCTTTATCGCCAGAGTTTGGGCGCTCGAGTTATATTTTTAATCCTACAATTGTAGGTATTGAACAGGCTGATGCACTGCTTATTGTGGGATCTAATCCACGTCATGAAGCAGCTGTTTTAAATGCGCGTATTTTAAAGCGCCAACGGATGGGCAATTTTCCTATTGCATTAATTGGAGAGAAAGTCGATTTACGTTATCCTTATTCTTACCTTGGATCTGGGAGTGATACATTAACGACACTTATTCGTGGAGAGGATGTTTTTTTTAATGTCTTAAAAGAAGCGAAGAGGCCCCTTATTCTTATCGGAGAGGGAGCGGTTTCAGGAAGTGAAGGTTTATCTGTTTTAAAAAGTCTTGCTAAATTAGCTGATAATATAGGTGCTCTTAGTGAGACATGGAATGGGTTTGGGGTTCTTCATAATGCAGCTTCGATTGTTGGAGGGTTGGACATAGGCTTTACTTCTAAGCTTGGGGTTGCAAATATACTTAAAACCTGTGAAGTTCTATTTTTGCTTGGTGCTGATGAAGTAGAATTAGCCAATACAAAAGCTTTTACAGTTTATATTGGGAGCCATGGTGATAATGGTGCACATGCTGCTGACGTTATTTTGCCTGCATCTGCTTACACTGAAAAATCAGGGCTTTATGTGAATACAGAAGGACGTGTTCAAATGACAAATCGGGCTGGTTTTGCTCCAGGTGAAGCAAAAGAAGATTGGGCTATTTTGCGTGCTTTATCGGATATTTTAGGACAAAAGCTCCCTTTTGATTCTCTTTCTCAATTAAGGCAATGCTTGTTTAATGATTATCCACACCTTTGTGCTGTTGATGATATAGTGCCTTCTGATATAAGTGGTCTTAAGGCGCTTGGTTCAAAAATGGTTTCTCTCGAGAGTCAAGCATTTACTTCTATGGTTAAAGATTTTTATTTAACAAATCCGATAGCACGTGCTTCTGCTGTTATGGCTGAATGTTCATCTCTTGCAAAAAACCGTGCTACACAAACAGTAAAGTAAGGCAAAGGAAAAGGAATAATGATGTATGATTTCTTTATGACTTGGCTGTTGCCATTACTCATTATAATCGGAAAAACACTTCTTCTTTTGGTCGTTCTTTTGGTCTTAGTTGCTTATCTTCTTTATGCAGATAGAAAAATTTGGGCAGCGGTACAATTGCGTCGTGGACCAAACGTTGTTGGACCATGGGGTTTGTTACAGTCTTTTGCAGATTTAATTAAATTTGTTGTTAAGGAGCCTATTATCCCTGCAGGTGCAAATAAGGGTGTTTTTCTTTTGGCTCCTTTTGTTTCAGCGACACTTGCTTTATCAACTTGGGCTGTTATTCCTGTCAATGAGGGTTGGGAGATTGCAAAGATTAATGTTGGCTTGCTTTATATTTTAGCCATTTCATCTCTTGAAGTTTATGGTGTTATTATGGGGGGATGGGCATCAAATTCAAAATATCCTTTCTTAGGAGCTCTTCGTTCGGCGGCACAAATGGTTTCTTATGAAGTTTCCATTGGTTTTGTGCTTGTGACTGTCATTTTAATAAGTGGTTCGTTAGATCTCACAACAATTGTTTTTAAACAAACGCACGGGCTTGGTACAACTCTTGGTCTTCCTTTTAACAGTTTTCTCGATTGGAATTGGTTGGTCCTTTTTCCAATGTTTATTATATTTTTTATTTCTGCGCTTGCAGAGACAAATCGTCCTCCATTCGATTTGGTGGAAGCAGAATCCGAACTTGTTGCTGGTCATATGGTAGAATATTCTTCAACGCCTTACATGCTCTTCTTTCTAGGTGAATATGTTGCGATTGTTTTAATGTGCGCATTAACAACCATTCTATTTTTAGGCGGTTGGCTGCCTCCCTTAGATGTTTGGTGGCTTAATTGGGTTCCTGGTATCATTTGGTTTGTTTTAAAAGTCTGTTTTGTATTTTTTTGGTTTGCTATGGTTAAAGCATTTGTTCCACGTTATCGCTATGATCAGCTCATGCGGCTTGGTTGGAAGGTTTTTCTTCCTCTCTCACTAGCAATGGTTGTGATAACTGCTGCTTTTTTAAAGTTTACGGATTTCGTTTAAGAGGAGATTTTACGATGTCAGGTTTTATTCAGGCGGCAAAGTCACTTCTTCTATTGGAATTTGTGAGTGCTTTTTTCTTAGCTATGCGTCAATTTTTTTCACCAAAACCCACGATTAATTATCCTTATGAAAAAGGTTTTGTATCTCAGCGTTTTCGTGGTGAGCATGCATTGCGTCGCTATCCAAATGGTGAAGAACGGTGTATTGCTTGTAAATTATGTGAAGCGATTTGTCCTGCTCAAGCGATTACAATTGAAGCTGGTCCACGGCGCAATGATGGTACACGTAGAACTGTCCGTTATGATATAGACATGGTTAAATGTATCTACTGTGGTTTTTGTCAAGAAGCCTGTCCGGTTGAGGCTATTGTCGAAGGTCCAAATTTTGAGTTTGCGACGGAAACACGTGAAGAACTTTATTATGATAAAGAAAAACTTTTATTGAATGGAGATCGCTGGGAGCGAGAAATTGCTCGAAATATATTGATGGATGCGCCTTATCGTTAAGTGTATCGTTAAATGAGGTGTCGGATATTTTTCCGATAAATTGTAATCTGGTATGAAGTTTATACCAATTGTTTGAATAATTAAGGAGAAGCCTATGCTAACAGATCTAGCGGCGGCATTTTTCTATTTGTTTGCTTTTATTATGCTAACAAGTGCAGTTATTGTTATTACAGCACGCAATCCAGTGCATTCTGTTTTGTTTTTAATCCTCGCATTTTTTAATGCAGCAGCTTTGTTTTTACTTGCAGGAGCAGAGTTTTTAGGGCTTATTCTGCTTGTTGTGTATGTTGGAGCTGTCGCTGTTTTATTTTTATTTGTCGTTATGATGCTTGACGTTGATTTTGCTGAGTTAAAGAGTGGAACTCTTCGGTATGCTCCTATTGGAGCTCTTATTGGTGTTATTATCGCTGTAGAATTGATTGTTGTTTTTATGAGTAGCTATTTTTCTCCAGTCTTGAGAACGCATGTTACGCAACCAATGCCAGATTTAGCGCAGCGAACAAATACACAAGCATTAGGTGATATTCTCTATACGGATTATGTTTTCTATTTTCAAATTGCTGGAATGATTTTATTGGTTGCAATGATTGGAGCTATTGTTTTAACACTTCGTCATAAATTAGGAGTAAAGCGGCAATCTATTGCGGAGCAAGTTTCTAGAACGGTAGAAAGTGCCATTGAAATCAAACAAGTTGAATCAGGCAAAGGTATGTAAGGGGGCTATGCAGATGTATATTGATATTACACATTATCTCACTGTTTCTGCTTTGATGTTTACAATTGGTATTGCTGGAATTTTTCTCAACAGAAAAAATGTGATTATTATCTTGATGTCCATTGAGCTTATATTGCTTTCAGTTAATCTCAATTTTGTTGCATTTTCAGCATTTCTTCATGATCTCGTTGGTCAGGTATTCGCTTTATTTGTCTTAACCGTAGCAGCTGCTGAAGCTGCCATTGGTTTAGCAATTCTGGTCGTTTTTTTCCGTAATCGTGGTTCCATTGCGGTTGAAGATGTTAATGTAATGAAAGGCTAACCAGTGATGTATTATACGATTGTCTTTCTTCCGCTTTTGGGTTTTTTAATTGCTGCACTAGGTGGAAAAACGATAGGAGATCGTGCGAGTGAATTGATAACATGTAGCTTTATGGTTGTTGTTGCCATATTATCGTGGATAGCATTTTTCAGTACTGCACTTGGTCATATTCCAGCGATTGATGTATTGGTATTACATTGGATGACTGTTGGTGACTTAAGCTTTAATTGGGCTTTACATGTTGATGCATTAACAGCTGTCATGCTTATTGTTGTGAATAGTGTTTCGGCATTAGTGCATATTTATTCAATTGGTTATATGCACCATGACCCTTCAAGGTCTCGTTTTTTTTCTTATCTTTCTTTGTTTACATTTATGATGCTTATGTTGGTCACATCCAATAATTTGATTCAGATGTTTTTTGGATGGGAAGGTGTCGGACTTGCTTCTTATTTACTCATTGGTTTTTGGTTTCAGCGCGATTCTGCTAATAAGGCCGCAATGAAAGCTTTTGTAGTTAACCGTGTTGGAGACTTTGGTTTTCTCTTAGGAATCTTTAGTATTTTTGTTTTGTTCCAATCGGTTGATTTTGCCTCTATTTTTGCAAAAGCTGCCGACAAGAGCTTTATACAAAATATGACATTTTTAGATTGGCAATTTGATGGGCAGACGGCAATTACCATTACATGTCTTTTATTATTTATTGGTGCGATGGGAAAATCCGCACAATTTCTTTTACATACTTGGCTGCCTGATGCAATGGAAGGGCCAACCCCTGTATCAGCGCTTATTCATGCCGCTACAATGGTAACGGCTGGTGTTTTTATGATTGCGCGTATGTCGCCAATTTTTGAACTTTCTTCAACTGCTTTGACCGTGATTATTATTGTTGGTGCAACAACAGCGTTTTTTGCAGCAACTGTGGGGTTGGTGCAGAATGATATTAAGCGTGTTATTGCTTATTCTACATGCTCTCAACTTGGTTATATGTTTGTGGCATTAGGTGTTGGAGCTTATGGCGCTGCTGTCTTTCATCTTTTTACGCATGCTTTTTTTAAAGCCTTATTGTTTCTTGGTGCAGGTTCTGTGATTCATGCTGTATCTGATGAACAAGATATGCGAAAAATGGGTGGGTTACGCAAACATATAAAGGTCACCTATTGGATGATGATGGTCGGGACCATTGCCTTGACCGGTGTTGGAATTCCAGGAACACTTTTCGGGACTGCAGGTTTTTTCTCAAAAGATGCGATTATAGAGTCTGCTTTTGCATCTCATAATATTGCTTCAGGATATGCTTTTTATCTTCTTGTTTTTGCTGCCTTTTTAACAAGTTTCTATTCATGGCGACTTATCTTTATGACATTCCATGGTAAACCACGGGCAACAGTTGATGTGATGCATCATGTTCATGAATCGCCTCCAGTTATGTTGATTCCACTCTTTCTTTTATCTATTGGAGCAATATTTTCTGGTGTCGTTTTCCAACCTTACTTTTTTGGTGACTTGTATAATGCTTTTTGGAAGGGAGCATTATTTACAAGCAGCCATAATCATATTCTTCATGATGCTCACCATGTTTTTAATTGGGTAAAATGGTCGCCTTTTATAGCAATGATTCTTGGGTTTATGTTGGCTTATTTATTTTATATTGTGGCTCCCTCTCTTCCCAAGAAAATGGCGCGTATTATGCCAGGAGTGTATCACTTTCTTTACCAAAAGTGGTATTTCGATCAATTATATAACTTTTTATTTGTTCGTCCTACCTTTAGAATTGGTTCTTTTCTTTGGAAAGTGGGAGACGGTAAGATTATTGATGGTCTAGGTCCCAATGGTATTGCAGCGCGTGTTGTTGATATTACAAATAGAGTTGTTCGAATGCAAACAGGCTATCTTTACCACTATGCATTTGCAATGCTTATCGGCGTTGCATTGCTCATTACATGGATGATGATCGGGGGCGTAAACTAATGACCGATTGGCCTATTCTTTCTACGGTTACATTTTTGCCGCTTGTTGGTGTTCTTCTGATTTTGTTTATCAAAGATGATAGTGAAGTAGCACGCCATAATATACGTAATGTCGCATTTTTTACGACTCTATTTGTTTTTATTATTTCTTTAATTATTTGGATAGGATTTGATTCTAGCAACCAAAATTTTCAAATGGTTGAAAAATCCAGTTGGTTAGGGGGGGGTATTAGCTATCATATGGGGGTCGATGGTATTTCTATTCTTTTTGTTGTTCTCTCGGCTTTTCTTTTACCTTTCTGTATTTTAGCAAGTTGGGAGAATGTTAAAGAGAGATTAAAAGCCTATATGATTGCGTTTCTTCTTCTAGAAGTTGCGATTATTGGTGTTTTTTGTGCTCTTGATGCAATGCTATTCTATGTTTTTTTTGAAGGCAGCCTCATTCCAATGTTTATCATTATAGGTGTATGGGGAGGAGCACGTCGTGTTTATGCAAGTATAAAGTTTTTCTTATATACTTTACTTGGTTCAGTGCTTATGCTGGTTGCTCTTATGGTTATGTATTGGGAGGCTGGGACACTTGATATACCAACTTTACTCAATTATCAGTTTCCTGCTCATATGCAAATATGGCTATGGCTTGCATTTTTTGCTTCTTTCGCAGTTAAAATGCCAATGTGGCCAGTTCATACATGGCTCCCTGATGCTCACGTAGAAGCACCGACAGCGGGTTCTGTTATTTTAGCTGGTGTCTTACTTAAATTAGGTGGGTATGGTTTTCTTCGTTTTTCTTTGCCTATGTTTCCTATCGCTTCAGCAGATTTTGCGCCTTTTGTTTTCACATTATCGCTTATCGCTATTATTTATACATCACTGGTTGCACTTGTTCAAAGTGACATCAAAAAACTTATTGCATATTCCTCAATAGCGCATATGGGATATGTAACGATGGGTATTTTTGCTGCGAATGAACAGGGGATACAAGGGGCTATTTATCAGATGCTATCCCATGGAATTGTTTCAGCAGCATTGTTTCTTTGTGTTGGGGTTATCTATGATCGCTTGCATACACGTGAAATTTCAGCGTTTGGTGGTTTAGTGAATAATATGCCTAAATATGCTGTTGTTTTCTTAATTTTCACCATGGCAAATGTTGGTTTGCCTGGAAGCTCAGGATTTTTGGGTGAATTTTTAACCTTAATAGGTGTTTTTCAAGTAAATAAATTGGTTGTTGTTTTAGCAACAACAGGTGTTATCTTATCGGCAGCCTATGCCCTTTATCTTTATCGGCGTGTGGTTTTTGGTTCCTTGGATAAAGAGAATTTAAAAGTATTAATAGATCTTTCTTTAAGAGAAAAATTCCTCCTTTATCCATTGGTTATTCTTACAATATTCTTTGGTATCTATCCAACGCCTATTCTTAAGGCAACGGCGTTTTCCGTAGAAACCCTCATCAATAAACTGCACTAGATAAGGGAAGAATGCACATGCAAACTGAAATAATAGCGCAATTAGTCTTAATTCTTCCAGAGCTTTTAATTGCATTAGGAGCTGTCGTGCTGCTTATGATTGGTGTTTATTCCAATACACGTGCTTCTTTAACAGTGACAGGTTTAGCCATAGCAATTCTTGTGGCAACCATTATTATTCTTATAATTTTTCCGAAAAATGGTTCATTTCAAACCAATGCGCTCGTTATCGATTCCTTTAGTCGTTATATGAAAATTTTAATGCTTATTGGTGCACTCTTTTCTCTTATCATGTCTGTTGGTTTTGCCAATGCACAAAAGTTTAATATATTTGAGTTTCCAGTACTTGTTCTTTTAGCAACCCTTGGAATGATGTTTATGATTTCAGCGGGTAATATGCTGTCGCTTTATATGGGGTTAGAGCTGCAATCTTTAGCTTTATATGTTTTAGCAGCGATTAATCGTAATAATGTAAAATCTTCTGAAGCCGGTATAAAATACTTTGTTTTAGGAGCATTATCTTCAGGTTTGCTTCTTTATGGTATTTCTTTGCTTTATGGTTTTACCGGTCAAATTGGTTTTCACGAAATTGCTCTTGCTTTAAAAGGCAAAAATGTACAATTGGGGGTCATTTTTGGAATTGTCTTTATTTTAGCTGGTTTGGCTTTCAAAATTTCTGCTGTTCCGTTTCATATGTGGACACCTGATGTTTATGAAGGAGCGCCCACACCGATTACAGCATTTTTTGCTGGTGCCCCTAAAGTTGCTGCAATGGCTTTAATCATCCGTATTATTGTGGTGACCTTTATTCCCCTAGGGCGTGTTGATAACGTGATGCCTGCATGGCAACAAATTTTGGTGTTCATGGCGATTGCATCAATGATACTGGGTGCTTTTGCTGCAATCGGTCAGAATAATATTAAGCGCTTAATGGCTTATTCGTCGATCAGTCATATGGGTTATGCACTTGTTGGTTTATCTGCTGGAGATATGCTTGGGATAAAAAGCGTTATCCTTTATATGACTATTTATCTTGGAATGACGCTTGGTTCATTTGCCTTTATTCTTGGAATGCGCTCTCAGAATGGAAATGTTGAAAATATTTATGATCTTTCAGGGTTAGCAAAGACGAATCCGTTTATGGCTGTTGTGATGACAATACAGCTTTTCTCTTTAGCCAGTATACCACCTATGGCTGGTTTTTTTGGAAAGTGGTATACCTTTTCTGCTGCTGTCCACGCTGGACTTACGCCACTTGCTGTCGTTGGGATGATAGCGTCTGTCGTTGGGGCTTTTTACTATTTGCGAGTCATTAAAATTATGTGGTTTGATGATGCACAAGCGCATTTTGTTGCTTTATCGAAAGAGCTTCAATTTTGTCTTGGTCTTTCTGTATTCTTTATTTTATTTTACGCGCTTTTTGGAGTTTGGTTCGCTGAGCTAGCAGAAAAAGCAGCAACAGCATTGTTTTAATGAATATGGTTTATACTTTATCAGATTTTGCACAAAAACAGGGATACACTGTTGAAGCGTACGATAGTGTTGATTCAACAAATCTCATTGCGCAACGAAAAGCGCAAACTGGTCATCAAGGTAATCTTTGGATTGTTGCACAAGAACAATCACAGGGAAGAGCAAGAAGAGGGAGGACTTGGTCTAGTCCAAAAGGGAACCTTTATTCTAGTCTTTTATTAATTGATGATATTGTTCATCAAACTGCGGCTCAACTTGGTTTTGTTGCTGGAGTAAGTGTGGCAGAGGCAATAAAACAATTGATAAAAGAGGAAAAGCAGACAAACAATATTGTGAGCTTAAAATGGCCAAACGATATTTTGCTCAGAGGAGAAAAAAGCTCTGGAGTTTTGCTTGAGATTTTAAAATTGTCATCACAACAATATGCCTTGGTTATTGGTATTGGAATAAATGTGAAATATAATTATGAAGATGCGCCCTATTCCACTTCAAGCTTAAAGAATATCGGGTTGCGTATTGATGCAGAACAATTATTTACGGTTTTGACGGAGTGTTTTTCTAAAAATTACCTTCTTTGCAAACAACCAAAAGGATGTGAAATAATCCGAAAAAAATGGCTTTTATATTCCGCTCATCTTGGGAAACATGTCAAAGTGGTGAATGATGAAAAAGTCATTGAGGGTATTTTTGATGGTCTTGATAGTGATTTTAACTGCATCATAAAGCAAAAAGACGGTCAGACAGCCATTATAACAGCTGGGGATGTTCATTTTGGTTTGGCTGATTTTGTTAATGCAGGCCGTTATTGAAAAATTATTTTATCATCAGATACCTTAATGATTTGGGAGATGTTTATGGTTGCAGCCAATAGATGTGAATTTGTTTTTTTACCTCTGGGAGGTGTAGGTGAAATAGGGATGAATTTAGCTGCTTACGGATTTGGTCCCCAATATCTTCGTGAATGGCTGCTGGTTGATATGGGGATTAGTTTTGCTGGTTCTGAATTACCAGGTGTCGATCTTGTTTTGCCTGATATTCGTTTTCTAGAAAGTGAAAAACACAATATACGGGGTCTTGTTTTAACACATGCACATGAAGATCATTATGGGGCCGTTCTTGATTTATGTCCAAAGTTACAAGTGCCGATTTACTGTACGCCTTTTACGGCAGGATTATTAGAAAGTAAAAGGCAAGCAGATTTTGAATCTCAAAAAATTTTACTCAATATTTTTCAAGCTGGTGATTGTTTTCAGGTAGGTTCCTTTGCTGTAGAGGCTATAGCCGTTAACCATTCAATACCAGAATCTGTATCTTTAGCAATTACAACCTCTTTGGGGACTGTGATTCATACTGGTGATTGGAAAATTGATCATACCCCTTCACTCGGGGCTGTAACCGATGAAAAAAGATTTCGTGCTTTAGGCAAAAAAGGTGTTTTAGCATTACTTTGTGATTCCACAAATGCATGTCGGGATGGTATCTCTCCTTCAGAACAGCAAGTTCAAGCCAGTCTTTCAGAGATTATTTCTAAAGCTGAAGGGCGCGTTGCGATAGCAACTTTTTCTTCTAATATTGGTCGGATACGTTCTATTGCTCTTGCAGCTGAAGCTGCTGGACGTAAGGTGCTTGTCATTGGGCGTTCCCTTAAGCGAAGTATTATGGTTGCACAAGAGCTTGGTTATATGAATGGTTTAGCACCATTTGTAACGGAAGATGATTATGGGTACATCTCGCGAAAAGATCTTGTTTTAATTGTCACAGGGAGCCAAGGTGAGCCATGTGCTGCTTTGGCTAAACTGTCACGTGATGGAATGAAAAATATTGCACTTTCCGCTGGTGATACCGTTATTTATTCATCACGAAGTATTCCAGGAAACGAAAAAGCGATTATTGAGGTACAAAATCGTTTCATTGATTTGGGTATTAAAATTATTACGAATGAAGATGCACTTGTTCATGTTTCAGGTCATCCCCGTCGTTCAGAACTTTTACAGATGTATGATTGGATAAAGCCACAAATACTTGTCCCTGTACATGGGGAAGCAATGCATCTTAAGGCTCAGGCAACTTTAGCACGTCAAGCGGGTATTAAAACTGTTATGGATATCAGAAATGGCTATATGTTACGTCTTGCACCAGAGCCTGTAGAAGTTATTGATCAAGTTCCTGTTGGCCGCATCTATAAGGATGGTTGCTTAATTGGAGATGAAGATGAATTAGGGATTCGTGAACGCCGTAAACTAAGTTATGCTGGTCATGTTACTATTTCTCTCCATATAAATAGTAAGCATGAATTATTAGGGGATATAGGTCTAACAACATTCGGGTTACCTGAAAGTAATGGAAAGGGGGAAAGTTTAAAAGATATTCTTTTAGATATCGTAGAAAATACAGTTTATAATATCCCACGCATGAAACAGAAAAATAATGAACTTATTCGAGAGGCAACACGACGTGCAGTAAGAGCGGCTGTTCATGAAATTTGGCAAAAAAAACCTATCTGTACAGTTTTTTTACATCGGTCAAAATAAAAGAACTTTCCTATTACGTTATTTAAAAAGAGAAGAGCATTTTTATTTTATTGCTAAATAAGAAAAATAGAGAATAAAGCACAATAAATTTTTAAATGATAAGATCGTTATATTTGCAAGTATTCAGAATGCGGCTATAGATGAATAGAGGGTGTGATAAATTGTTCCGATATGATAGATCTGATTAGGAGTTAATTATTTCAATGCGTCTTTCTCAATATTTCCTTCCACTTTTAAAAGAGAATCCTAAAGAAGCAGAAATTGTTTCTCATCGCTTCATGTTGCGCGCTGGAATGATTCGACAACAAACATCAGGGATTTATTCTTGGCTTCCTTTGGGAAAAAAAGTGCTTGATAAAGTTTGTAAAATTATTCGTGAAGAGCAAGAACGTGCGGGTGCAATAGAAATATTGATGCCTACAATTCAGTCTGCTGATCTTTGGCGTGAAAGCGGTCGTTATGATGATTATGGTTTGGAAATGCTCCGCATTAAAGATCGTCAAAAGCGTGATTTACTTTACGGTCCAACCAATGAAGAGATGGTAACAGATATTTTTCGCTCTTATGTTCGTTCTTATAAAGATCTTCCGCTTAATTTATACCATATTCAATGGAAATTTCGTGATGAAATTCGTCCACGTTTTGGTGTGATGCGAGCACGAGAATTTTTAATGAAAGATGCTTATTCTTTTGATCTTGATTATGAAGGCTCTGAAACATCTTATAATCGTATGTTTGTTGCTTATTTACGCACTTTTTCTCGCCTTGGCTTAAAAGCAATTCCTATGCGTGCAGATACAGGTCCAATAGGGGGGGAACTCAGTCATGAATTTATCATTTTGGCTGAAACAGGAGAGAGTGCTATCTTCTGTGATAAACAATTTCTTGAACTTACCATTCCTGATAGTTCAATCGATTTTAGTGATAAAGCTGTTTTAGATGATATTGTTAAGCAATGGACATCTTTTTATGCAGCAACGGAAGAAATGCATAATGAAGAGGAGTGGGCTAAAGTTTCTGATCATAATCGTCTTTCAGCGCGTGGTATTGAAGTAGGGCATATTTTCCACTTTGGTACTAAATATTCTGCTCCAATGGGAGCAAAAGTTATGGGACAAGATGGAAAAGAGCATGTGGTCTCTATGGGATCTTATGGTATTGGGCCTTCGCGTCTTGTTGCGGCCGCTATTGAGGCTTCTCATGATGAAAATGGTATTATTTGGCCAAAGTCGATGGCACCGTTTGATTTTGGGATTATCAATATGAAGCCCGATGATGAAAAATGCACACAGGCATGTGAGTTTCTCTATCAGGGATTAAAGAAGGTTGGTTTTGATCCGTTATTAGATGATAGAAATGAACGCCCTGGATCAAAATTTGCAACAATGGATTTGATTGGTTTGCCAACGCAAATCATTGTTGGTCCTAACAGCATTGCACAAAATGAAGTTGAAATTAAAGATCGAAAAACAGGAATAAAAAAATCTCTAAAGGTTGAAGATGTGCTCAGCCAACTTTCTATAATTTAATAGGAAATATTATGAAGAGGCTGAAAAACAAATGCTTTTCATCTTATGAGTGGATGATCGCTTTTCGTTATATGATTCCCAATAAAAAACATGTCGTTGCATCTGTTATTTCAATTATTTCTCTTATTGGGATTATGTTGGGCGTATTTGCTCTGGTTGTTGTTATGGCGGTGATGAATGGCTTTCGTACAGAACTTCTCAATCGTATTCTTGGTATGAATGGGCATCTTATTATTCAAACAGTTGATTCTGGTTTTGCTGATTATAAGACTCTTATTTCTTCTTTAGAAACTACAAATGGCGTGAAGTTTGCTTTGCCTGTTATTGAAGGTCAAGCACTTGTTCAAGGTGAAGTTCAAGGTGGCTCTGGCGCGTTAGTTCGTGGTATGCGCAAACAAGATCTAGAAAAGCTTAAAACAGTCTCTCAAAACATTAAATTAGGATCGATTTCTCGGTTTGATCAAGAAGAAGGTGTTGCAATTGGAAGTGGCTTAGCAGAAAAATTAGGATTAACAGTTGGAAGAGATATTCGTATCATTACTCCAGATGGTGATGAGACTCCTTTTGGCGTTACGCCACGAGTGAAAGCTTATAAAGTCGTTGCTATTTTTGAAGTTGGTATGTCTGAATATGATTCAATATTTGTCTTTATGCCTCTTCATGAAGCACAAATGTTTTTTAATTTAGGCGATAAGGTTCAGTCTTTAGAGTTATTTTTAAATGATCCTGATGCAGTTGATCAAATAAAACCCGTTGTAGAAAAAGCAGTTGATCAACAGGTTTATTTAATTGATTGGCGTACACGTAATCAGGCTTTTTTTTCAGCTTTACAGATTGAACGAAATGTTATGTTTTTCATTCTTTCTCTGATCGTTCTTGTTGCTGCTTTAAATATTATTTCAGGACTGATTATGCTTGTAAAAGATAAAAGTCATGATATTGCAATTTTACGCACGATGGGTGCTCAACAAAGTGCGATTTTGCGTATATTTATCATTACAGGAATGATGATTGGTTTTATTGGAACGATATTGGGCTTAATTTTAGGTGTTATCGCGACCGCGAATATTAATCATATCCAAGATTTTATATCTTGGTTATTTAATGTCGACGTTTTTAATCCTCAACTTTATTTTTTAACAAAATTGCCTGCACAAATTGAGTGGAAACAGACCATCTTGGTTGCTATGATGGCTTTATTCTTGTCATTTCTTGCTGCTCTCATTCCGGCATGGCGTGCTGCTAAGCTAGATCCCGTACAAGCTTTGAGGTATGAATAATGACAGCTATTTTAGAGCTTGTAGAGATTGAAAGACGCTTTTTCGAGGGTCATAAGCCGCTCATTGTTTTAGATAAAGCGAATTTTACTCTTAATCGTGGAGAGCTTGTTGCACTTGTTGCACCATCTGGTGCTGGAAAATCAACACTTCTTCATATTGCTGGATTATTAGAAAAACCAACCGCTGGTGATGTGATGTTACGAGGTGTTTCTTGTGCAAAGCGCTCTGATAGTGAGCGAACAGCTATAAGACGAAATGATATTGGTTTTGTTTATCAATTTCATCATTTACTTCCAGAGTTTACGGCGTTAGAAAATGTCATGATACCGCAAATGATAGCAGGATTAAAAAAATCCATAGCAGAAGATCGTGCACGCAAATTATTGACGTATCTGCGTATTTCTCATCGTGCGAACCATCGTCCCTCAGAGTTATCGGGAGGAGAACAACAACGTGTTGCTATTGCACGTGCAGTAGCAAATGGCCCTTCGGTTCTTTTGGCTGATGAACCTACAGGAAATCTTGATCCAGTAACTTCAGCTTATGTCTTTCAAGCTTTATCTATCCTTGTTCGTCAGTCTGGTCTTTCTGCTCTTATTGCAACACATAATTACGCTTTAGCTAAGCAAATGCATCGTCGAATTACACTTAAAGAACAAAAGATTATAGAACTTCCTTAAAGCAAGGTAAAAATTTTATACGACTAATTGAATAGTTTATATTACTTTATTAAAGGAGATTTTTTATGACAGTTTTTGTCGTTGACAAAAATCAATTAGATGCTCGTCGTCGTCGATTGATTTTTCGTGCATGGCATCGCGGTATTCGTGAAATGGATCTCATTTTTGGACATTATGTCGATGCTCATATTACTGGGATGAATGATAAAACGCTCTCTGAGCTTGAGTATATTATGTCTTTTGATGATCGTGATTTACTCACATGGATTACTGGAGAAATTTTGCCCCCCTCTGAAGTTGATAGTCCACTTTTCCGTGATATTGCCAATTATCGTACTTGCTTAAGTTATTAATCCCGATGCCTATATTTAAAAAAATTGTTATTCCCAAAAATAATTCTGTTCGTATGATTTTAGATGGCGTTACTGATGGATTTGAAGCCTTTGCGCTTGCTAAATTAAGTTCAGAAATTGCACAAGGTAAACCGCTCATCTATGTTGTCCGTGACGGAACAAAAATTGCGCATTTACAACAAGTTTTAAATTTTATTGAACCCAATTTACCCGTACTTCAATTTCCTGCATGGGATTGTTTGCCTTATGATCGCGTATCACCAGGAATTGCTGTTATGGCACGTCGACTATCAACATTGGCACACATAGCAAATTTACGGAAAGATCCATATTCTGCAATTATATTAACAACAGCAAATGCAATTATGCAAAAGTTGCCTCCTCGTGAAATGATAGAAGCTCAGCTTATTCACGCACGTGTTGGCCAGCGCAATAACATGGGAAATCTTATTCAATTTCTAGAAACCAATGGTTTTGAACGCGTTACGGTTGTCCGTGATATTGGTGAGTTTGCTGTAAGAGGAGGAATACTTGATATCTTTTCTCCGATGGATGTTGAACCTTTACGCCTTGATTTTTTTGGAGATAACCTAGAAAGTATCCGCGTATTTGATCCAGAAAGTCAAAGGACAACAGGCCAAAAAACTGAACTTTTATTACAGGCAATGAGTGAGGTTGCTCTTACACCAGAACGTATCAGTCGTTTTAAAAGCAATTATACCCGTACATTTGGTGTATCACAAAAAAATAACATGCTTTATGAAGCAATTTCTCAAGGTCGGCGTTTTGCCGGTATGGAACATTGGCTTCCATTTTTTTATGAAAACCTTGATAGCTTTTTTGATCATTGTGGCAATTTACCGATAGTTTTTGAGCATCTCATAGAAGAAGTTTTCATTGAGCGCTATCGTCTTATTGAAGACTATTATAATGCGCGCAAAGAGCGCGAAAGTGATGAAAAAAATTCTACTTCTTATCATCCAATAGATCCTAGTCTTTTTTATTTAACGCCAGAGCGTGTTTTGGAAGGTGTGCAACAATCTTCACAGCGTATTGATTTTTCTCCTTTTAATGTTCCACAAAGTTTGGAACAAACTGTTATTCACACAAAAGTTAAACAAGGATATGATTTTGTAAAAGAGCGTAATGCGCAGGAAAAAAATGTTTTTTCAAGTGTTATTGATCATATCGCATCTTTACGCGCTGCTGGTAAAAAAGTGCTTTTAGCGTGTTGGAGTGAAGGATCTCTCAATCGTTTGTTACAAGTTCTCGATGAGCATGGATTGAAAAAAATAGATGTTGCAAAATCTTTGCAAACAGTCAAAGCAACACCTCGAGATCGCATATTAGCAGCTGTTATCATGATAGAACATGGTTTTGTGGCTGAAGATTTGGCTATTATAGCAGAGCAAGATATCCTTGGCGATCGTTTTATAAGATCGCCAAAGCGGCGTAAGAATAATACAAATTTTATTTCTGAAATTTCTGCTTTAAATTCTGGTGATATTATTGTGCATATCGACCACGGTATTGGCCAATTTGTTGGTCTTAAAACCATCAGAACCACTGGAATTTTACGAGACTGCCTTGAAATTAGATATGCTGGAGGTGATTTACTCTTTTTACCTGTTGAAAATATTGAGCTTCTCTCACGTTATGGCTCAGAAGGAACAGAGGTAACTTTAGATAAATTAGGAGGTGTTGCTTGGCAAGCACGTAAAGCTCGGCTAAAAAAACATTTATTGGAAATGGCAGGGCAATTAATCCGTATAGCTGCAGAGCGTATGACTCGTGCTGCGCCTGCTTTACTTCCACCAATTGGACCATTTGATGAGTTTGTTGCTTGCTTTCCCTATGAAGAAACGGAAGATCAAATGAATGCAATTGATGCTGTTTTGGACGATCTAGCCTCAGGCAAGCCGATGGATCGCTTGATATGCGGTGATGTTGGTTTTGGAAAAACTGAAGTAGCCATTCGAAGTGCTTTTGTTGCAGCATTAAATGGATATCAGGTTGCTGTTGTTGTACCGACAACTTTGCTTTCACGTCAACATTACAAAACATTTATTTCGCGTTTTCAAGGATTACCGGTTAAAATTGGACATGCTTCGAGGCTTGTAAAAGCGAAAGAACTTGCACGAGTAAAAAAAGGTGTTTCAGATGGTACAATCGATATTGTCATTGGAACCCATGCATTATTAAGTGATGCAGTTAATTTTTTACGGTTAGGTCTTCTTATCATTGATGAGGAACAGCATTTTGGTGTCAAACACAAAGAGCGTTTAAAAGAGCTTAAAAGTGATATTCATGTTCTCACACTGTCAGCAACTCCCATACCACGCACTTTAGGGTTAGCTTTATCGGGTGTACGTGAACTTTCATTGATAACAACCCCCCCCATTGATAGAATGGCGGTTCGTACTTTTATTTCACCCTTTGATGCACTTGTTATACGAGAGACCCTGCTTCGAGAATATTATCGTGGTGGACAAAGTTTCTATGTTTGTCCTCGTATTTCTGATCTGGCTTTTGTAGAAGAATATCTCAAAACACATGTGCCAGAACTGAAATTCGTTGTGGCTCATGGACAAATGCCGGCTGGACAACTTGATGATATCATGAATGCATTTTATGATGGACAATATGATGTGCTGCTCTCAACAACCATTATTGAATCAGGTCTTGATATTCCAACAGCCAATACCCTAATTGTGCATCGTGCTGAGATGTTTGGTCTTTCTGCCCTTTATCAGTTACGTGGTAGGGTAGGACGTTCAAAACAACGTGCGTATGCTCTCTTTACATTTCCTGCTGGTAAAGTTTTAACAATTGCTGCTGATCGCCGTCTTAAAGTGTTACAATCTCTTGACACCTTAGGGGCCGGTTTTCAATTGGCAAGCCATGACATGGATATCCGCGGTTCAGGCAATTTTTTAGGTGAAGAGCAATCGGGGCATATCAAAGAAGTTGGATTTGAACTCTATCAAAAAATGCTTGAAGAAGCTGTTGCTGAATTAAAAGATGGAGAGCTAAATGAAGATAAGCAATGGTCACCTCAAATTTCTCTTGGTACAACAGTGATGATACCAGAAAGTTTCGTGCCTGACTTATCATTACGTATGGGACTTTATCGTCGTTTAACAGAACTTGATGGTTTAGAACAAATTGATGAATTTGCAGCGGAGTTAATTGATCGCTTTGGTCCTTTGCCCCTTGAGGTTCAACATCTTCTTAAAGTCTTTCATATTAAAACATTGTGTCGAAAAGCACATGTAGAAAAATTAGATGTTGGACCAAAGGGGATTGTCATACAGTTTCGTAATAACTATTTCGCAAATAGTGTTGCTCTTGTTCAGTGGGTGGGAAAACAAGGTACAATGGCAAAAATTCGACCAGATCAAAGTATTGCTCTTATTCGTGATTGGTCCTCAGCGGATGAAAGGCTTGTTGGAGCAGCGAATATTATGACACAGCTTGTCGAAATGGCAGAATAACATTCTGTTTAAAAAATTTCTTTATTGTTTCAGAACTGTTACTCATTTTTATAAAATCATTCTGAATAAAATTTAAGTTTATAATAAAGAACCTTTTATATATTTATTTGGTTTTTATTATATACGTATTGATATAATGAAGAAAATAGATTAGACAGTTTAACTGCAATAAATAGCACTTTTAATATAATAAGCTAATAAGCTCCTGTAAATTTTTTAGAAAGAATTTAGGTAAAGATAGCATGCTTTCTTCATTACAAAAGTGTCTAACTATCGTTTTTTTGTTACTCACTTTAATATATGGCGTAAAAAACGCTTATGCTGAGTTATCTTCTGATGAACAATACCAACATTTAAAAAACAAAAGAAAGAATATTAAAGAGAGCATACAATTTATTGAAGAAAGTATATCTCATTTGGATATTTGGGAAAAAAATATTTCTAAAGCAGAATACTATGAGCGTTTACAGGAACGGAATAAGTTATATAAAAAACTGAAAACTCTGAAGGATGAATATTATAATCTTGGTTCGAAATTACAGGATCTAGCTGAAAAAAAACAAAAAATTATCTCTAGAATACATATAGCGAGAGAGTATGAAGTAGGGGAGTATGAAGAAAAGTTGATTAAAGCAAAAGATTATTTAAAAAAAACTCAAACGTTTAATGAATGGGGAATGAATGAGAAAAGTGGAGGTGATGATGAGATAATGAAAAATTATCTCATATTTATTATTGCTTGCAATACGTTAGCGGATATATTGCAAAGTGATATAGGTGCTATTTTGCGCAAAGATTTTGATTGGAAAGATAAAGATTTTAGTTGGGCTAAAGGCGCAAATAATTCAATAAGTCCTAGTTTAGTCAGGGATATTAAAGAATTATTAACAGATGGCTCTTATAGTTATGAAAAACAAATATTTGACGATATAAAAAATAGTCTTACAGAAGATAATTGGTTTGTAAAAAGTGTACCTAAGCTTTGTAATACCATTAAAGAAGTACATAATATAATGCTTCCAAACAAGAAAAAGAATATTATAGATCGTATACGTTTTCATGTTGAAGAATTATTCAATTAAAAATTTACTCATATAAATACAGAGAAATTAAGATTATATACTAAATAATAGTTAAAATATATTTTAATTTTTTGTTTTTAATTATTATTTATAATAAAGTAATTTTATGCACATAAGATATTATCTATTGTTCTTATCATATAAGATTTAATATATATATTAAATAATAAAATCATATATCTTTTTTATGTTTTCTTTTTATGCATAATTTTTTGTGCTTGTAGTTTTTTATTTTTATCTGTTTAATTATTTTAATGACGATACATCTCATATCATAAATCTTGTTTCATTAATATGATAAGAGAGATATTTTATAGCTCTAAGTTGTGTTATATAGAGAAACAAAATGATATTTTAATTCATTTTTTTCTTAAAACTTAAATCATTAACGATTTATATCTTTGATATTATGAAAGATGAAAAGAATTTATCATTTTAGTAGATTCTTTTATTTAAGAAATAACTTAAAAGAAATTGATAAAAGCTATATTTTTTATTCACGTTATAAAACTGAGAGATGATATTTGTACAGAAGTGCAATAATAGATGTTTAATATATGAGCATAAATTTATTATGGCTTTAGGCACGTGAGATGATTCATAGGGAGGGTTTCCTTTGTTCAGTAGTTTATCTATAAAACTAACTCCGCTTGTGATGTACAAGTGGATAAATTTTATTGATTCAACATAAGAGAGGTTTGCGCTATTAGGATCTTTCATACAATATAGAAATAGAAAAAAGATAAATTATTATTATAAATTAATATGTTATTATATTTTAAGAAAGTTTTTTATAAATAAAATATTTTCAGCAGTTATAGATTTTCTCTCTAAGAAAATGTGTTGTTTAATTAAGAAAAAAGCACTTCTTTAGTAGCGTATTTTTAAACTAAACTGTTTAGTTAAACGCTATGGAATATAAAATTTTTATTACAAAAGCGTATCACTATTATTTTGTAAACAAGGGCAGAAAATTGTTCATTAGCAAAAAGCTCTCTTACAATTATGCAGAAATTTTAGACAATCAGTGGTTTTAATTCATTAAATGTTTCAATAATATCGTAGATGATTTTGTTTTTGTGTATCACACAAGGAAAACAGTAAAATTTATCTGATATTTTAGAGCTTCATGCATTGCAACACCTGTTGCAAAGGTTCTATAAGCTTAACATGAAGAGTAATAAATGTAAAAATTTTAATTAGTAAGTTTTTTAGAGTAGTATCAGAGTTTATTTTAATTAATATTGCAATATTGATTCGTTTGTGTAATCTTAGTTTAAATGCACAGAGGTGTTTTATGGATAGATTGCATCAAATACCAATGTGATGAAGAGGGGAAATGATATGAGTGTATAAAAATTAGAATGGCTCGTCGTATTTTTTCTCTAAATTTGACTTTTTTTTTTATATTGAAGTAAAAATAGTAAAATTAATTGTTATTTCATTATAATTTAATAAATTAAGTTGGAATTATATTTAATATTTTTTTTAAGTTACTTAAGAGCGCGTTGAAAGGATTAACTTAATCATGTCGCATAAAAATGTTTATTCTGCTGTTTCAGTATTAGTTGGAGCCGCTGCCCTTTTTCTTATAGCTGGTATTTCTGCAAATGCGCAAACTTTATCACAAGGTTGGTACAAAGTTTGCAGTAAGCAGCATGATGTTGATATTTGTAATACAATGAATACTGTATTATCGAATACGGGACAACCTTTAACGGCTTTTAATCTTGTTGAAATAAAAGGGAAGCAAAATGAGAAACGTATAGGTATTCAAGTGCCTACAGGTCGTTTTTTGCCAGAAGGTGTTCACATTAAAATTGGTGACGAGTTCTCTAAAAAAATTCCTTATATTATTTGTAATGGACCAAGTTGTATTGCTAATGATGTCTTAGATGATAAGCTTATAGCAGCTATGAAAAGTGGTACAAAAATGGTTGTAACCACAGTTAATTTCCGTGGTTCAGCTAATCCTATTGAATTTTCTCTTAATGGGTTTACAGCAGCCTATACCGGTCCTGGTATGGAGGAAAAAGATTTCCAACAAGAACAAATAAAGCTGCAGCAAGCTATTCAATCAAAGCAAAAAGAAATTGAAGAGCGTATGCGGGCTGAGCAAGAAAAAGCGAAACAAAAGTAATAAAACCACACCATAAAAGTTGGTCAAAACGTTTTCTATAATTGTTTATTTGAACCGCCACAGTTTTCTGTGGCGGTTTTTTTTAATCCTTAATTTTTCGAAAGAATTCTGCGTTTCCACCAACCAATACGTTCAGTTTTGGAAGAATCATTAGGCGTTGATGAAATAACAACGGGTTGATTAATTGTTTCTTCAATTTGGGAAGGAGAGGTTTCGATAACTTTCTCCATCTCGATTACAGTTTCTTGCTCTAATATTTTTTGTATTTGCGTTGTCTCTTTAGAAGATGATTTTTTACGTGTTCCACGTGTTGATTTTTTACTCTTTTCAAGAGCTTTATCTTCTACCTCATGAATAGCTTTGTCTGCTTTTTTTGTTTTAGTTTTACGCACCGGACTGGTTGTAGGTTTTTTTTCAAGAGCTTTTTGTTCTGCAATATTTTGATCATTCTCTAAAGAAAGTTGATTTTCTACTACTTTTGAAGAACGTGTTTTACGTTTTTTAGGTTTAATACTTGTATCATTTTTTTCAGATTCACTCTGTTGTTGTATATCTAGAGTTTGTGTATTATTTTTTGTTTCTTCAAGTTCAAAAGATTTAGCAGGTGAAACACGACGTTTGCGATGCGCTGCTTTAATTTCTGCTAAAGCTTGCTTAGCAAAATCTCCCACTGGTTCTGCATAAGGAACGCGAATCTGATGAAAACTATTATCTTGATTGCGTCGACCACCACGACGTCCTCGACGACGTCCTCGACGATAAGAATCATCATTCAAGGTATCTTCTTTTTTATGAACGTTGGAGAGAGAATGATCAGTAATTTCACCGTGACGATTTTTGCGCCGACGCTTTTGATTTGTTTCAATGGGAGAAGGATTTTCAATAGATTCACTCTTTATGAAAACAGAATCTTCAATTTCTTGCTTATTGTCATCTTCCAATGAAGATTGAGAAATTCTCTCTGCTATTGAGCCTTTAGAAATAACAAGATGTTGTGTTCCAATACTATCATCTGCTTCAATACTAATATTAAGTTTAAAGCGAGCTTCTAAATTAACAAGAATATTGCGTTTATGATTTAATACATAAAGCGCTGTTGCTACGGGGGTGCGCACGATAATATTATGTTGCGAATTATGAAGAAGATATTCTTCAATTGAGCGCATGACATGTAACGCAATTGATGATTCAGAACGTATATTTCCTGTTCCTGCGCAATGTGGGCAGGGCTGTGTCGTACTTTCTAAAACCGATATGCGAATACGTTGACGACTCATTTCTAAAAGGCCGAAGTGTGAAATATGACCTACTTGAATACGAGCACGATCGTTTTTTAAACAATCTTTTAATTTTTTTTCGACCAGCTTCACATTGCGTTCTTCAAGCATATCAATAAAATCAATCACAATTAAACCAGCAAGGTCACGCAAGCGTAATTGACGCGCTACTTCTTCAGCAGCTTCAAGGTTAGTTTGTAAGGCTGTCTTTTCGACAGAGAATTCTTTCGTAGAGCGGCCAGAATTTACGTCAATAGCAACAAGTGCTTCTGTTTGATTAATAACAAGATAACCACCAGATTTTAAAGAAACCTGTGGTTGCAACATTTTATCAAGTTGAATTTCAATATTATTTCTTGCAAAAATGGGCGTAGGATCACGGTAAGGTTGCACAACTTTTGCATGACTTGGCATGAGCATACGCATAAAGTCTTTCGCTTCACGATAGCCTTGGTCTCCAGAGACAAGAATTTCACTAATGTTCTTATTATAAAGATCTCGTATAGAACGCTTGATGAGATTGCTTTCTTCATGGACAAGGTATGGTGCCGTTGACTCGAGTGTCAAAGTGCGAATAGTATCCCATAACCGCATAAGATATTCATAATCACGTTTAATTTCAGCTTTTGTTCTATTGGCACCAGCGGTTCGTAAGATAACGCCCATACCTTTTGGAACGGCTAATTCTTTTACGATTTCTTTAAGACGCTTACGGTCTTGTACGTTCGTAATTTTTCGTGAAATACCACCACCACGTGCTGTGTTGGGCATTAGAACAGAGTAACGACCAGCTAGAGATAGATATGTTGTAAGGGCAGCACCTTTATTACCACGCTCTTCTTTGATAACTTGTACCAACAAAATTTGACGTCGTTTAATGACTTCTTGAATTTTATACTGGCGCCCTTGTTTTCTTTGATAAATCGGGAGCTCTTCACGGATGTCCTCAGCACCGACCATTTCAATCTCATCATAAGAGATATTGGCATTTAATGCTTCTTCTGTATTATCAATTATTATCGCTTCAGATGTGATATCATTTTCAATATCGGCTGCTATAACATTGTTTTTTTCACTTTTTTTTGTTCTTCTGGAGCGTTTTTTATTTTTAGTTGCTTCTTCCGTAAAGGTATCTACAGAATTTTCTCCTACAGCTTCTTTTTCTTCTTCTTCAAGAAGAGCAAGGCGATCAGCAATAGGAATTTGATAATAATCAGGATGAATTTCAGAAAATGTTAAAAAACCATGTCGGTTTCCACCATATTCAACAAAAGCCGCTTGGAGAGACGGTTCTACACGCGTAATACGTGCGAGATAAATATTCCCCTTGAGCTGTTTTCTATGTTCTGATTCAAAATCAAGTTCTTCAATTTTGTTGCCGTGAACAACAACAACACGTGTTTCCTCCGGATGGGAGGCATCTATAAGCATTTTGTTTGACATAAGTTAATATCCTGAAGGCGACATGCACAATTTTATTCAAACGAATGCCATAACTATTCGTAAACATAAAAGGCTGTCTGCCATAAAAGGGAGGTACCAGAAAAACAGGACGAAACACCACGTGCAAAGGCATGACTGCATTTACACCATTTCTCATCATTATTTCCATCTGTTTTTTATGACTCATATTTTCTTAAAAGTCTCCGGTAAAATAATCTTTAAAACAGTTCGGATATCCGAACCAACGAATCTTAAGTAATGCAATCCTAATGTTACAACATAGAAATTTTTCATCCATAAAAAAGTCTCAACGCATAATAGACAAAAAACCTCTAAAGACAACTTAATATGAGTTACAGATAATTTAGATGACTATTATCAGCTAGGAAGCATAAATATTCTTTTATGTTGATATCATGCGTTTGGCAAGTAACAATGTAAATCATGTATAATTATAATATCTTTATGCCCTTAATTTCGTTTTGAGGTGTTTATTTAGCTTTTATTGAAAAATAGATAATAAATTGGTGTATCGTTTTATGTAACCAAGATAAATTATTACAAAGGTAATGTAGAGTATTTTGCTTATGATAAGAGTTTTTTTTACCAAAAAGCTGAAAACAGCTTATGGGGATGTTATTGTGCTCGTCACATACTTTTTATTATCTTTTTTGCTACTCCAAACTAGTGTTCAAGCCGCAGATCCTCTGAGACTTATTAATTTTCGAACCATTGGTGATAGTATTCATACGCGTATTATTGCGGTTTTTAATTCAAAACCAAATGTTCGTTTACAGATTTTTGACAGGCCCGCACGTTTGGTTATCAATTTACCTACAATTGACTTTTCGATGCAAAATACGCCTTTAAAGAAACGGAATACATTATCCGTTATGCTTTCAGATGTGCGTTATGCTTTCTCTGACATACAGACTTCACGCATTATTTTGACAAGTAAAACGGCTTTTGTGGTTGAAAAAAATGTCGTAAAAAAATTAAATAATGGTTTATGGCAGTTGCTGATTGATATTCGTAAAAGTACACAAGAAAAATTTGATGAGATATTAAAAAAACAGCAAAGAAGCAATTTTGATACAAAAACACAGTTAATGCCAGCATATAATTTCCGTGTTGTTCTTGATCCTGGTCATGGTGGTATTGATGGCGGTGCACGGGGTGTTACTGGAATTTTAGAAAAAGATGTGACTTTAGACTTTGCGCGTGCATTGCGAGACGAATTACAAAAGGATTCTCATATTACCGTTGCTTTAACACGAGATTCCAATATTTTTTTAAGACTAAGTGAAAGAGTTAAAAAAGCGCAAGAGTTTGATGCTGATCTTTTTATATCTATTCACGCAGATACGATTGATCTACATTCTCTTCGCGGTGCCACAGTGTATACCATATCAGATAAAGCCTCTGATGCCATTGCAAAATCTTTAGCTGAAAATGAAAATAAAGTTGATTTGCTTGATGGTTTGCCTGCAGATGAAACGCTCGAAGTTACAGATATTTTGATGGATCTTACACGACGTGAAACACATACATTTTCGGTTAATTTTGCAAATAGTGTTATTTCAAGTTTATCAAAGAATCATATTAACTTGATTAATAACCCACATCGGTATGCTAATTTTCAAGTTTTAAGAGCTTCAGATATACCCTCAGTCTTGATAGAGATAGGTTATTTATCCAATAAAGAGGATGAAAAGTTATTAAATGATCCTCATTGGAGAAAACAAATGGCAGCCTCTATTGCTCATTCTATTCGTCAATTTGCTGATTATAGGCAGAAAATGATACAGCCTCTTTAAATTTATGAGAAAATAGAGTATCAATATGGGCTTCTAGTGTACCCTAGTATAAATAAAAGATAGAAAACAATTTCTCTTGATCTCAATCTTGTGGTGATATCCACTTGGTGTGTTTGAAGTAACGTATTTTTTCTTTAATTAATTCTTAAGAAAGCGATAGCCGTTTTTATGATGATTTTTTTAAGATATCTTCTTCGTTTTTTTATTGCTATTGGACTTTATGGTGCAATAACGTGGGGTGTTATGACCAGTGGTCAAGCAAATGCACTCCCTGATTATGAAGTTCTTTCACTTTATGAGCCGCCGGTAATGACCCGTGTCCATGCTTCTGATGGCCGTCTTATGGCAGAGTTTGCAACAAAACATCGCCTCTATTTACCGATTCAATCAATACCAAAGCTTGTTATAAATGCTTTCATTTCGGCTGAAGACAAAAACTTTTATCATCATTTTGGTTTAGATCCTGAAGGACTTTCTCGAGCTTTGATCAATAATATTCGTAATATTGGTTCTGGAAGACGTCCAGAGGGTGCATCAACTATAACGCAACAAGTCGCTAAAAACTTCCTTTTAAGTTCAGAAACAACGTTAGAACGTAAATTTAAGGAAGCTATTTTAGCAATGCGTATTGAGAAAACTTATTCAAAAGATCATATTCTCGAACTTTATCTCAATGAAATTTATCTGGGTCGTGGCACTTATGGTATAGCAGCTGCTTCTTTGACTTATTTCAATAAATCCGTCAATGACCTGACGCTAGAACAATGTGCTTATTTGGCTGCTCTTCCAAAAGGACCAGCAAATTATGATCCATTTAAGAATACACAACGTGCTATTGATCGGCGTAATTGGGTTATAGACCGGATGATTGCAAATGGATATGTAACGCGTGAACAAGGTGAAAAAGCGAAAGCTAAACCTTTAGGAGCGACAATCCGTGGGAGTGATAGCTATGTTTTTGCAGCTGATTATTTTACTGAAGAAGTACGGCGTCGTTTAATACATCGCTATGGGGCTAAAACACTTTATGAAGGTGGGCTTTCCATTCGTACAACGCTTGATCCGCATTTACAACTTATTGCGCGACGTGCTTTGCACGATGGATTAATTAGATTTGATCATGCGCAAGGATGGCGTGGAGCTTATGCGCATATTGATGAGAAAGGTGATTGGGGGGCAGAACTTGCAGATATCATAGGGCTAAGTGATGTTCCTGAATGGCGTTTAGCTGTTGTTCTTTCTACTAATCCCAACAAAGTAGAGATTGGTTTACAGCCACAGCGCGAAGCTTCAGGTATATTATCAAAAAAACGGGAAATTGCTGTTTTATCTGAAGCTAATTCAAAATGGGCACTCCATGTTGTAAAAGAAAATGGTTATCGAAAAACTGTTCAGAATTTATCTCATGTTCTGCAAGTTGGGGATGTCATTTTTGTTGAAAAACTATCCAATACAAACAACACTTATCGTTTACAACAAATTCCAAAGGTTGAAGGTGCAATTGTTGCTATGGAACCTCATACAGGGCGCGTTCTTGCTATGGTGGGAGGATTTTCTTTTGCCGCATCTGAATTCAATCGTGCAACCCAAGCTTACCGCCAACCGGGGTCTGCTTTTAAGCCTTTTGTTTATGCAGCAGCTCTTGATAACGGATATACACCAGCATCCGTTGTTTTAGATGGCCCCATTGAAGTTCGTCAATATAATGGTGAAGTTTGGCAACCCAAAAATTATGGGGGTACCTTTGCAGGACCTTCAACGTTGCGTTATGGTATTGAGCGTTCTCGTAATCTTATGACAATACGGCTTGCCAATGATATGGGAATGCCTCTTGTCGCTGAATATGCAGAACGCTTTGGGATCGTAGATAAATTGCAGCCTTATCTTCCCATGGCTTTAGGGGCTGGCGAAACAACAGTATTACGAATGGTTACAGCTTATTCCGTTATTGCCAATGGCGGACGCTCTATTAAACCTTCTCTGATAGACAGAATTCAAGATCGTTATGGGAAGACAATTTATCGTCATGATGATCGTATTTGCGAAAATTGTAATACGAATTCATGGAATAATCAAAGTGAACCCACATTGATTGATGAGCGAGATCAAGTTCTTGACCCTATGACGGCTTATCAAATTACATCGATGATGGAAGGGGTTGTTCAGCGTGGTACTGCGGCACGTTTACGTTATCTTAATCGACATATTGCCGCTAAAACAGGAACAACCAATGACTCTAAGGATGTCTGGTTTATGGGATTTACTCCTGACATTGTCGTCGGTATTTTTGTCGGTTATGATCAACCAGCTCCGTTAGGATATAATGGAACAGGAAGTTCATTAGCTGCACCTATTTTTGGTGATTTTATGGCAGATGCTCTTAAAGGGAAGCCAGATGTTCCCTTTAAGATGCCAAAAGGTATGATTTTAATGCCAATTAATCGGAAAACAGGAATGCTTGCCGAAAGAGGAGATCAAGATGTCATTATAGAAGCATTTAAACCAGGGACTGGGCCTGCTGATATATATCAAGTTATTGGGAGTACAAATTCTTTTCAAGAAGGTGTTCCTGCAGTAACGACTTCTCCACAAGTCAACAAAGCACTTGAAAGTGGGACAGGTGGGCTGTATTAATCGACAAAATCTCCTTTTGCCATGAGTCATGGTTTTTATCTCTTTTTTACAATGTCGGTTCTATAAATAGAGTGATAGAATTGTACCATTTTCTGATAGCAGCTATTAAATTTGTATAAAATGCTAAGAGACACAACCAAAAAGAGTTTTTAAAAATACGGTGTTAAATTATGCGAGCAGAAATAGAAACATTAGTTGATGAAATCCAGAAAGCAATACAATTGCTAAGGGGGCATCTTTGACTGGGATCAATCACTAAAGCGTCTTGAATATCTTAATCAAAAAGCGGAAGATCCATCATTATGGGATGATGCACAACGAGCACAGGATATGATGCGTGAGCGTCAACGTCTCGATGATTCAATCAATGGTCTTTTATCATTTACAAAAACACTTGAAGAATGCATTGAGCTTATTGCGATGGGCGAAGAAGAAAGTGATGTGGAAATTATCGCTGATGCAGAAAGATCAATACGTAATCTTAAAAATGAGATAGATAAAAGGCAAATTGACGTACTTCTTTCAGGAGAGGCAGATCCGAATGATACCTATTTAGAAGTTCATGCTGGAGCAGGGGGAACAGAAAGCCAAGATTGGGCTTCTATGCTCTTACGTATGTATATGCGATGGGCTGAACAGCATGAAATGAAGGTTGAAATTTTAGAAGTTCATGATGGAGAAGAAGCAGGAATAAAGTCAGCGACTATTCTTGTAAAAGGGCATAATGCTTATGGAATGTTAAAAACAGAATCAGGCGTTCATCGCTTAGTGCGGATTTCTCCATTTGATTCGAATGCAAAGCGCCATACTTCTTTTGCGAGCATTTGGGTCTATCCAGTTATTGATGACAATATTGAAGTTGATGTTTCAGAGGCAGATGTGCGTATTGATACATATCGTGCATCTGGAGCAGGAGGACAACATGTTAACACAACAGATTCTGCTGTTCGCATCACACATATAAAAACGGGTATTGTTGTTCAATGTCAAACAGAGCGTTCTCAACATAAAAATCGCGCTACGGCTTGGTCGATGTTGCGTGCACGGCTTTATGAAGAAGAGCTTAAAAAAAGAGAAGAAGAAACCAATGCTGCTGAATCTTCTAAAACAGAAATCGGATGGGGACATCAAATTAGATCTTATGTTCTTCAACCCTATCAGCTTGTCAAAGATTTGCGTACAGGAATTGAAAATACGGATCCACAATCCGTACTTAATGGTAATTTAGATGCATTTATAGAGGCAGCACTCGCACGGCGCATTTATGGACAAGACAAAAAAATTGAGGATATTCGTTAATTATATATCCTTCCTTCAAGCCATATAGATTTTTTCTTAAGCTGTTCGTTTTATGGATGCTGTGATGTTATATAGCCTTTGATACTTTAAAGGTTTAAAGGGGGATTTTCTTGTTCCTTTCTTCAATTTTTTCTCACACGCTAATTCTGCTTATGATATTGCAAGTGATAGGAAGAATCTGAAATCAGAAAATTTTGCGATATTCGGGGGACTAATATAAATGTAAAACAATTCATTATCCTTATAAATCAATATATTGTAAAAATCGAATCCGTTGAAAAACTAAAATCAATTAGGGAGAATAACTTTTGCTTTTGAAGGTAAATCAAACACTCAATTTACAAGTTACCATTATGATATAAAAGTGTTGCAGTAGCTAAAACATTTTCAGCATGCCCAGATACGCTTACTTTGCGCCATTCTTCTGCTATTATTCCATTTGCATCAATTAAAAAAGTGCTCCGTTCAACTCCCATATATTTGCGTCCATACATGCTTTTCTCAACCCAAACACCATAAGCTTCGAGGGTCGTTTTTTCTTCATCAGAAACCAAGATGACATCAAGTTCATGTTTTATTTTAAATTTATCATGTTTTTTTACATTATCTGGAGAGATTCCAATAACAGCAACACCGATTTCATCAAATTTCATCTTTAATTTTGTGAAATCAAGTGCTTCACTTGTGCAACCACTGGTGTCATCTTTGGGATAAAAATATAAAACAACAGGCTTTCCTTTAAAGTCAGAAAGACACACTGTCTCTCCTCCATCGCGCGGCAAAGTAAAATCAGGAGCAAGAGCACCTTTCATTGGTCTTGTCATTGTTTTCATCTTTCTTTTTTGTGTAACAGGTATAAGATATCAGAGTACACAGAAGAAAAGAACTATTCAACTCTCTAGAATTTTATCGTTTTGAAGAGACTTTTATTTCCCTAACAAAATTCGCCCTATCACAACGATTGAATTGAAAGAACAAGCTCGACGTGAACAACATAAACAAAACAGCAAAAGATTATATTGGTTTCATCACAACATGTTTTTTCTTACCAAAAGAAAGTTTAATGGTTCCTTCTGCACTGACATCCCCTTCAATAATAAGATGTGTTTCATCCTTTATTATTTGATCATTTACACGGACACCTCCACCTTGAACGTGTCGGCGTGCCTCACTATTAGATCTAGCGAGTCCTGCTTGTACTAAAAGAGTGAGCAATCCAACACCTTTTTTTAATTCTGAGGCATTAATTTCAACAGTTGGAAGATTTTCTCCCAGAGTTTTTTCTTCAAACGTCTTGCGAGCCGTTTCTGCTGCTGCATCAGCAAGAACACGTCCATGCAACATTGCTGTAATTTCTGTTGCAAGAATTTTTTTTGCTTCGTTAATTTCAGTTCCTTGTAATAGAGAAAGTTTAAGAATCTCATCCATTGGCAATGGAGTATAGAGCTTTAGAAATCGTGTTACATCAGCATCTTCTGTATTGCGCCAGTATTGCCAAAATTGATAAGGTGAAAGTTTATCCGCATTTAGCCATACAGCCCCATTCAATGATTTACCCATTTTGGCACCGGAAGAGGTTGTCAGCAATGGTGATGTTAACGCATATAATTGCGGTGTTCCTAAACGATGTCCTAATTCGATTCCGTTAATAATGTTGCCCCACTGATCAGAGCCCCCCATTTGCATACGCAACCCATAACGTTTATAAAGTTCAACAAAGTCATAAGCTTGCAGAATCATATAATTAAACTCTAAGAATGACAAAGAGTGCTCACGCTCAAGTCTGAGTCTGACAGAATCAAATGACAACATACGGTTGACAGAAAAATGCTTTCCTACATCACGCAAAAATTCTAAGTAGTTTAAATTGCATAACCATTCAGCATTATTCACAATACAAGCATCGGTTTCTCGGTCACCGAATGTCAAATAGTTAGCAAATACCTTTTTAATACCATCAATATTTGTAGCAATATCATCTTGTGTCAGAAGACGTCGTGCTTCGTCTTTGAAGGAAGGATCACCAATCAATCCGGTCCCTCCGCCCATTAAAGCAATGGGGCGATGACCCGTTTTTTGTAACCAATAAAGCATCATAATCTGAAGAAGACTTCCAGCATGTAAACTCGATGCTGTTGGATCAAATCCAGTATAAGCGCTTACAGTTTCTTTTGAAAAAAGATCATCTAAGCCTTTTTCATCTGAAATTTGGTGGATAAAACCACGTTCGCTCATAATGTGTAAAAAATCAGATTTAAAGGCAAACACAGATTTAATTTCCTAATTTAAGAGTGCATTTATTGTATATAATAGGCGATTATATAACGAATTATTAATGCGTTATCTATCATAACTGACGCACACCTCACAAGAGAAAGAGACATATTGGTAATATAAAGATAATAATACAGGTATTATTATCTTTATACGCTAAAAAAGAGACTTCTTAGTAATAGAAAAAAGGTATGCTGTTATTCTCATTTCTATCCTGAAATAAAATTTAGAAAAGTTTTAAATGCAGACTAAAAAAATTACTTTGTTATGATCAGAGACAATTTTTGCTAATTTTTTTATAAATCTATCGTATTTTCCTAAGTTAGTGAAAGTATTTCAGGAGGAGGAGCGAGAAGTTCATTGGAGATATGGTTATCCAAATAGTGGGTACATCGCTCAATAAGTTTTTCATGACATCCACTGAAAAAGTGATTAGCTTCTTCCAATATTTCTTGTGTGATGATGATACCTTTTTGTGTTTTTAATTTATCGACAAGTATTTGAACATCTTTTGGAGGGGAAACTTTATCGATACCGCCATGAATGATAAGTCCAGAAGAGGGACAAGGTGCAAGAAATGAAAAGTCATAAACATTAGGCTGAGGGGCAACTGAGATAAATCCCTCAATTTCTGGTCGGCGCATTAAAAGCTGCATACCAATCCATGCTCCAAATGAGTATCCTGCTACCCAACAATTTTTAGAATCTGGATGTTGTGTTTGAACCCAATCGAGAGCAGCAGCAGCATCTGAAAGTTCTCCTATTCCATAATCAAATTCACCCTGACTACGACCAATACCACGAAAGTTAAAACGTAAAGTTGTAAAGCCACGTTGTTGGAACATATAAAAGAGGTCATAGACAATTTTATGATTCATAGTTCCACCAAATTGGGGATGAGGATGCAAAATGATCGCAATGGGTGCATTTTTTTGTTGTGAAGGTTGATAACGCCCTTCGAGCCGACCCGCGGGACCGTTAAAAATAATTTCTGGCATAAAATGCTCCTTAATGCAATAAAGGACTCTCTTTGACCCTAGTCGACTTTTACCATAGAATCTCTTAAATAATTATTAGATATTCTTTTTTTAGTGCACTTTTCAAGAAAAATGCGCTATTTTTTCAATCAATTCATAAGATTAATGATTGCGATGTAAAATGGTTATAAAACGCCGATATTTTGATCATAACGCAACAACACCGCTCAAAAAAGTGGCACGGATGGCGTTACTGGAATCTTTAGAGATATTTGGTAATCCATCATCGGTTCATAAGGAAGGGCGTGCCGCTAAAACTTTGTTGCAAAAGGCCCGTCGGCAAATCGCTGAAAATCTGAAAACAGATCCAGATCACGTGGTATTTACCTCTGGTGCGAGTGAAGCTGCAATGACTTTGTTAACACCCTTTTACAATATGGGGAAAGCAAAAGTTAAATTTTCTCACCTTTACCTTGGAGCGACTGAACATCCCTCTGTTGCAGAGGGAGGACGTTTTTCTAAAGAGTTGATAAGCGTCATTGATGTTGATCAAGATGGGCTCATACAACAAGATAAATTAACATCACTCTTAACGGTTCACGATAAAACAAAAGGTTTACCTCTTGTTGCTATTCAAGCTGCAAATAGTGAAACGGGTGTTATTCAACCGTTAACAGAAATCGCCGCTATTGTTCGGGATTTAGGAGGCACTCTTATAGTTGATTTAACACAATATGTAGATAAAAATTTTGTGGATATTCATCAGCTAGGAGGAGACTTTTTTATACTGTCTGCACATAAAGTTGGCGGTCCTAAAGGAATCGGTGCTTTTGTTTCATGTGGTAATCTTCTCATGCCACACCCTCTTATTATTGGGGGAGGACAAGAAAAAGGTCTCCGTGGAGGAACAGAAGCATTGCCCCTTATTGCTGCTTTTGGGGCAGCAATGACTGATTGCTTCACACAGGAGGAAATAAAACAGTTAATATATTTACGCAATAAATTAGAAGCTGGACTACAAAAAATAAGTAAAAATGTTGATATTTTTGGCAAAAGAGTTCAACGTTTGCCAAATACAACTTACTTTACCGTGAAAAATATAAAAGCTGAAACGATGCAAATTGCTTTTGATTTAGAAGGGTTTTCTTTATCATCCGGCTCTGCTTGTTCTTCAGGAAAAGTAAAACAAAGCAAAGTGTTGGAGGCAATGGGGTATCATGTTCCAAATGGTGCCATTCGCATTTCGCTAGGACGTGGCACAACTTCTGAAGATATTGATGATTTTCTGTCGTTTTTTTCTCAAATTATAAGCAGGAAAAAAGGGGAAGATTTATCATCAGAAAGTTATAAAAATTAGAATTATTTTAAAAATAAAATAAGTTTGATTGAAATTTTTGCGCTTTACCTATAGCCTAGGAGATAACTTGCTTACTTTAATCTTGTAAAAAACAAGACTTTAGTTACCGGTTTTTGACGCCAAAAAATGGAGAAAATTGATGCCGGCAGTACAAGAAACGATACGCCAAGTACGTGAAATAGATGTTGACCAATATAAATATGGTTTTGAAACCAATATTGAAACCGATAAAGCTCCAAAAGGCTTAAATGAGGATATTATTAAATTTATTTCCGCTAAAAAAAATGAGCCTGAATGGATGCTAACATGGCGCTTAAAAGCTTACCGCCGTTGGCTGACAATGCAAGAGCCTCATTGGGCGCGTCTTGAATATCCTAAAATTGATTTTCAGGAGCTTTATTATTATGCTGCTCCCAAAAATCATACAGGACCAAAATCTTTGGATGAAGTGGATCCTGAGTTATTAGCAACGTACGAAAAACTTGGCATTCCCCTTAAAGAACAAGAGATTTTGGCAGGAGTAAGAAAACAGTCTGATCCCTCCACTTTTGATGACAGTATGTCTGTATCGGGGCAGGTGGCTGTTGATGCAGTCTTTGATTCTGTTTCTGTTGTAACAACATTCAAAAAAGAGCTGGCACGCGCCGGTGTGATTTTTTGTTCTATTTCAGAGGCGATTATTGAACATTCTGAGCTTATTAAAGAATATTTAGGAACAGTTGTACCTATAAGTGATAATTATTATGCGGCCTTAAATGCTGCTGTCTTTACAGATGGTTCATTTGTTTATATTCCCAAAGGGGTTCGTTGTCCTATGGAGCTTTCAACTTATTTTAGGATTAATGAACGCAACACTGGCCAATTTGAACGAACATTGATTATTGCCGCTGAAGATTCCTATGTTTCTTATCTTGAAGGGTGTACAGCACCCCAACGTGATGAAAACCAACTTCATGCTGCTGTTGTTGAGCTTATTGCCCTTGAAAATGCAGAGATTAAATATTCTACAGTACAAAACTGGTATCCTGGCGATAAAGATGGCAAGGGCGGTATTTATAATTTTGTGACGAAGCGTGGAGATTGTCGAGGTGATAGCTCTAAAATTTCATGGACACAAGTTGAAACCGGTTCTGCGATTACTTGGAAATATCCATCCTGCTTACTCCGTGGTAATAATGCGCGTGGAGAATTTTATTCTATTGCTGTTGCAAACGGTTATCAACAAATTGATTCTGGTACAAAAATGATTCATTTGGGAGAGAATACATCCAGTCGCATTATTTCCAAAGGTATTTCTGCAGGTTTTTCAAATAACACTTATCGGGGACAAGTCACAGCGCATCGAAAAGCACAAAATGCGCGTAACTTTACGCAATGTGATAGTTTGTTAATCGGAAATGATTGTGGTGCGCATACAGTTCCTTATATTGAAGCAAAAAATGCAACAGCTCAGTTTGAACATGAAGCCACAACATCAAAAATTTCTGATGACCAACTTTTTTATGTTATGCAAAGAGGAATTCCGGAAGAAGAAGCTATCGCATTAATTGTAAATGGTTTTGTAAAAGAGGTCATTCAAAAACTTCCCATGGAATTTGCTGTCGAAGCACAAAAGCTTATTAGTATTAGCCTTGAAGGTAGTGTTGGATAATTTTATTTAATTAGATAAATAGAAGACTTTATGTAAAAAGGCTGTAACGGTAGCACATAATGCTAAAAATGACCTCTATGGTAATTACAAAAGTAGATGGATGCTAAGATAAAATAATACGCATTGATATCTGAAAAACAGCCAAAACAGGATTAAATTATGTTAGAGATCAAAAATTTGTACGCCCGTATTGCTGAAACCGATACAGAAATTATTCGTGGTTTAAACTTGACAGTTCAAGATGGAGAAGTTGCCGCTATCATGGGACAAAATGGAGCCGGAAAATCAACTTTATCTTATTTGCTTGCTGGTCGTGATGATTATGAAATAACAGAAGGAGATATTCTCTATAATGGACAATCACTTTTAGAAATGGATCCAGCAGAACGTGCTGCATATGGTGTTTTTCTTGCATTTCAATATCCAATGGAAATACCAGGGGTAGCAACAATGGAATTTTTAAAAGTTGCGATGAATTCTCAACGCAAAGCGCGAGGTGACGAAGAACTTAAAATTCCTGAATTTATAAAATGTGTTAAAGAAGTTTCAGCCAAACTTGAAATAGATATGGATATGCTAAAGCGTCCATTAAATGTAGGTTTTTCAGGTGGAGAAAAAAAACGCGCTGAAATTTTACAAATGGCACTTCTTGAACCTACACTATGCATTTTAGATGAAACGGATTCTGGCTTAGATATTGATGCACTAAAAATTGTTGCAGATGGTGTTAATAAACTTCGGGATTCAAAACGTTCATTTTTGGTGATTACCCATTATCAACGGCTGCTTAATTATATTATTCCTGATACGGTACATGTTCTTTATAAAGGACAAATTATCAAAAGCGGTGATAAATCCTTAGCGCTTTATTTAGAGGAAAATGGGTATGCTGATCTTATTAGGGAAGCGGTTTGAGGTTATTAAATATGAATGCACAGCAAAACTTGTTAGCGGTTGAAGAAAATATACTCAGTAATTTTAATCAGTATGTAAACCACTTACCTGGTGATAAAGCTGTACAGGAAATCCGCAAGAAAACTATTGAGCAGTTTCAAACGACACGGCTTCCTTCCCGTAAAATCGAAAGTTGGCATTATACCAATCTGCGTACCTTACTGAAGTCTATTAGCAATTTTTCAAAAGTTCAAGACAATCAATTGGTTGATGCATTGCTTTCAGAAAGTGCTGTTTTCTCCATAAACAATGGAAAAACATCGATAGAGTCAAAGGTAGACAACATTGCAGTAAAACGCCTTTCAGACGCATTAGAAGATAATTCTGTACAGATAAATCAAAACATTTCTGATGAAGATTTTATTGGACAGTTAAATACAGCATTTGTTACAGATGGTTGGCTTTTTCACATCCCTGAAAATACAAAGTTAAATATCCCCATTGAATTACAAAATATACAAATGGGGGGACAATCTCATATTTTTTCGGATATAAAAGTTGATAAAAATAGTCAAGTTATGTTTATTGAACATCAGGTTGGCAATGATAAAGATACCTTTGTCAGTTCAATATTTTCATTAAATGTTGCTGCTGATAGTGATGTTACGTGGATTCTCATTCGCAATCGTGATTTTAATTCTACACAATTTGGTCGATTTTGTGCTGTTCTTGATCAAAGAGCGAAGTTATCACTTTATGTCATTAATATAGGGAGTCAATTAAATCGCCAAGAAATCGATATTGAATTACAGGGAGAAGAATCTGATTTTCAATTACGCGTCATAAATTTATTATCAGGACAAACACATAGTGATCTTACAATGACTGTTCGTCACGTGGAAGAAAAATCAACATCAACCGAAATTATACGCAATGTGGTTACAGATAAGGCTGTTGGTGTTTTCCAAGGAATAATACGTGTTTCTCAAAAAGCGCAAAAAACAGATGCACGCATGGCTTGTAATAGCCTTATTCTTTCAGATGATGCAGAATTTAATGCAAAGCCTGAACTGGAGATTTTTGCTGATGATGTTGCATGTGGTCATGGTGCAACAGTTGCTAATATTAATCATGATTATCTTTTTTATCTTATGACACGTGGTATCCCATTTAAAACGGCGCGAGCACTTTTGATTAAAGGATTTATCTCTGAGCTCATTGATGACATCAAGCAAGATAATATTCAAATCGTTTTGGAGAATATCATTAGTAAATGGCTTGAAAAAAATGTTTAAGGTAGAAAAAATGGAAAATAACGTACAAACATTTACTTATAATGTCGAAGAAATTCGGCGTGATTTTCCTATTTTGCACCATCAAGTTTATGGAAAGCGATTAGCATATCTTGATAGTAGTGCTTCTGCCCAAAAACCAATGTCAGTACTCAATGCAATGAATAATTATTATCACTATAGTTATGCTAATGTGCATAGGGGAATGTATTTTTTAGCCAATATAGCAACACAATCCTATGAAAATTCTCGTGAAACCGTTCGTGTTTTTCTAAATGCTCAAAAAGCTGAAGAAATTGTTTTTACGAAAAATGCAACAGAAGCTATTAATACTGTTGCTTATGGTTGGGCGATGCCAAAACTCAAGGAAGGTGATGAGATTGTTCTAACGATCATGGAACATCATTCAAATATTATTCCTTGGCATTTTCTCCGTGAACAAAAAGGTGTTAAACTTATTTTTGTTCCTGTCGATGAAAATGGTGTTCTGCACATTGAAGATTTCCAAAAGGCTTTAAGCGAAAAAACGCGGCTTGTTGCTATAACGCATATGTCCAATATATTAGGAACTGTGCCTCCTGTTAAAGAGATTATTAAACTAGCACATCAAAATTCTATTCCTGTTCTTGTTGATGGTTCTCAAGGAGCAGTACATTTAACCGTTGATGTGCAAGATCTCAATTGTGATTGGTATGTCTTTACAGGTCATAAGCTTTATGGACCCACTGGTATTGGTGTTTTGTATGGTAAAGAAGATAGGTTAGAAGAAATGCGTCCTTTTCAAGGGGGAGGGGAAATGATCGAGGAGGTAACAACCGATAAGGTTTTTTATAATGCTCCTCCTTACCGTTTTGAAGCAGGCACTCCTCCTATCGTTGAAGCTATTGGATTAACTGCGGCTATTGATTATATACAAGAGAAAGGTCGTAGCACGATTCATGCCCATGAGAGATCCCTTTTAGCTTATGCGCAGGAAAAACTTAAAATGGTTGAGTCATTGCGTATTTATGGTCATTCTCCCAATAAAGGAGCTATTATATCATTTACAATTGAAGGGATTCACGCCCATGATATCGCTATGTTTATTGATAGAAAAGGGGTTGCGATACGTGCGGGAACTCATTGTGCACAGCCTTTATTACAGCGCTTTGGTCTAACATCTATTTGCCGCGCATCGTTAGCCATGTATAACACTCAAGAGGATATAGATCAATTAGTAGAAGCATTGCAAGAAACAAGGACATTTTTTAATGGCTGAATCAATTGAAGAGCGTCATTCTACAGAATCCGTTGAAACTGTAAGCGAAAATAAAAAATCTTACATATCAGCAATTCCAGCAGACGAAATTGATCGTATGACAAATGATATTATTGCTGCTCTCAAAACAGTTTATGACCCAGAGATTCCTGCTGATATTTATGAGCTAGGACTGATTTATCGTATTGATATTGAAGATGATCGTTCAGTAAAAATTGAAATGACTCTTACAGCACCGGGATGTCCTGTTGCAGGTGAAATGCCGGGGTGGGTAGAAAATGCAGTCAGTGCAGTTGAAGGGGTTTCGTATGTTGAAGTCACTATGACTTTTGATCCACCATGGACACCTGATTGTATGTCAGAAGAAGCTCAAATTGCTGTCGGATGGTACTAAAAGTATTGTTAAGAGACTCTAATTTAGCCATTCATGAATAAGCTGTTTACTTTTCACAAGCATTTGAATTTAAGGACGATCGCATGAGTTATAATAAACAAAAACTAGAACTCATTTGGATTGGAAAAGAAAAACGCCCAAAACTAGAGCCTCGTATCTTATTAGAAGATCTTGAAAAATCTTATCACGCTTCGCATCAAATATCATCCCAAGATATTTTTGATAATAAACTTATTTTTGGTGATAATTTGCTCGCGCTCAAAGCGCTTGAGAAAGAATATACGGGGAAGGTAAAATGTATCTATATCGATCCACCTTATAATACAGGCAATGCTTTTGAACATTATGAAGATGGTTTAGAGCATTCCATATGGCTAAGTCTTATGAGAGATAGGCTAGAATTGTTACATCATTTACTGGCGGATGATGGAAGTATCTGGATTTCCATTGATGATGATGAACAAGCTTATCTTAAAGTGATGATGGATGAAATTTTTGGTCGCCAAAATTTCATCAACAACATTATTTGGCAAAAAAAATTTGCTCCGCAGAATGATGCAAAGTGGCTTTCAGACAATCATGATTTCGTGATAGTTTATGCCAAAGATAAAACGATTTGGCGCCCTCAATTGCTTCCTCGTTCAAGCGATATGGATGCGCGCTATAAAAATCCTGATAATGATCCGCGTGGGTTATGGCAGTCTGGAGATTTGTCCGTAAAAAGAGTAACGCCTAAGGATATTTATGAAATCATCACACCTTCTGGACGCAAGGTGATGCCTCCTAATGGTAGAAGTTGGGCTATAAATGAAAAAAAATTCTTTGAATTATTGAAAGATAATCGTATTTGGTTTGGAACAGATAATAATGGAGTGCCACGTATTAAGCGTTTTTTATCAGAAGTAAAAAATGGTATGGTTTCAATGACGATTTGGCCCTACACAGAAGTGGGACACAACCAAGATGCCAAAAGAGAAGTCAAAATTTTTAATTCTGATAGTGTCTTTACAACTCCTAAACCGGAACGTTTAATGGAACGCATTATTCAACTTGCCACTAATCCCGGTGATCTTGTACTGGATTCTTTTGCTGGTTCTGGCACAACCGGTGCTGTTGCCCATAAAATGGGAAGGAAGTGGATTATGATTGAACTTGGTGAGCATTGTCACACCCACATTATCCCTCGTTTAAAACAAGTCATTGATGGAACTGATCAAGGGGGAATTTCCAAAAGTGTCAATTGGCAAGGTGGCGGTGGATTCCGTTATTATCGCCTTGCACCTTCTCTGTTGCAAAAGGATCCATGGGGACAATGGATTATTAGTCGCGAATATAATGCTGCGATGCTTTCAGAAGCAATGTGCAAACATATGGGATTTACCTATGCACCTGATGAAAATCATTATTGGATGCAAGGGTATTCAACCGAAACAGATTATATTTATGTCACAACAAGCGCTATGACCCATGAACAACTCCGTATAATGAGTGAAGAGGTAGGCTCTCATCGCACGTTGCTGATTTGTGGTACAGCCTTTGATACAAAATCAGCATCCTTTGAAAATCTGACACTCACTAAAATCCCCCGTGCAATATTAGAAAAATGCGAATGGGGAAGGGACGATTACAGTTTAAATGTAGCCAATCTTGAACCAGTGATTGTGGTAAAAGAAAACAGCAAAAATAAAGATATTGCGCAAGCAGAATTAGATTTATTTGAATAATATATAAAAAGCGGAGTTTTTCATGAACACTGTTGAACAAAGGATTTCTGCTCGCTTATCGTTGCGTGATCCTCAACGTGAATCTTTAAATATTTTGGTAAAAATCTTAGAAAATATAGAGCTTTCTAAAAATGCTGATTTGGTTGCAGAGTTAGAAGTGATAAAAAATCTTTATCCTTCTGTACAAGATTTTGAACGAAATTTTCCCTCTTTTTGTTTTGCCTTAGCAACGGGTGTTGGGAAAACGCGACTTATGGGGGCTTTTATCAGCTATCTTTATTTAACAGGTCATAGTCGCCATTTTTTTGTTTTAGCGCCAAATTTGACTATTTATGAAAAGTTAAAACAGGATTTTAGTCCCCAAAGTCCGAAGTATGTTTTCAGTGGAATGAGTGAATTTATTGCCAATAGACCCGTTATTATTACAGGTGAAGATTATGAAAGTGGTAAAGGTATTCGCGTTGATGAACACCATATTCAAGGACAAAAGCGTTTGTTTGAGAATAGAGATACGGCCTTTATCAATATTTTTAATATTTCTAAAATTAATACAACGGATAATAAAAAAGGCGCACTAAAATCTAGTATTCCGCGAATTAAACGCTTACAAGAAACGATTGGTGAAAGTTATTTTGATTATCTCGCAAATCTTCCTGATTTAGTTTTGTTAATGGATGAAGCACATCGTTATCGAGCTTCTGCTGGTGCGGCAGCAATTAATGAGTTAAAACCTGTTTTAGGAATAGAGCTTACAGCGACACCAAAAACAATAGGTGCAAAACCCGTAGATTTTAAAAATGTTGTCTATAGTTATTCACTTGCAGAGGCTATGAGAGATGGTTTTGTAAAAGAGCCTGCTGTTGCTACACGTAAAGATTTTCAACCTCAAAATTATACATCTGAACAATTAGAACATATCAAATTACAAGATGCAATTCATGCCCATGAAAACGTGAAAGCAGATTTAATTGTCTATGCAAAAGATTATAACAAAAAGTTCGTTAAGCCTTTTATTTTAGTTGTCGCTCAAGATACAAATCATGCACAGAAATTGCGTGATTTATTGGAATCAGATGATTTTTTTGCAGGAGCTTATAAGGGAAAAGTTATAGAGATTCATACAAAACAGTCGAATATAGAAGAAGATCAAAATATTCAAAAGCTGATTGCAATTGAAGATTCTCATGACCCAACAGAAATTGTTATTCACGTTAATAAATTAAAGGAGGGGTGGGATGTTACGAATCTCTATACTATTGTACCGTTGCGTGCATCGGCTTCAGAAATTTTAACAGAGCAAACAATTGGGCGTGGATTGCGTTTGCCTTATGGGTATAGAACAGGCGTGGAAGCTATTGATCGTTTAACAATTATTGCGCATGATCGTTTTCAAGATATTATTGATCGTGCAAACGATCCAAACTCAATTATAAAAAAGCATATTGAGATTGGAACAGGAGGGAATATCCCCTTTGAAAAGACCGATATAGTGACAGTTCCAAGTCAAGTAGAAGCTTTATTGATGCAAACGATGGTAATACGTAATTCCGATATAAATGGAGCATCTTCTGATTTACAAGGTATCATATTACGTCATACAGATTCCCCTACATTAACACCTGAAGAGCAAGATATTGCAGCGATCGCGTGGGATCTTATCAAAGAGAATGATAAATTGCCAAGTTCTCAAATGCTTTGTTCTGCACAGATACAAGAAAAAATTGCTAATAAAGTTATGAATATTAAGCCTTCATCACAAAAGTCTCTTGTATCAAAAGTGGTGACAATTCTGACAAAACAATTAACAGAACTGATAATAGATATTCCAAATATTATACTCATTCCTTCGCGTGATGTTACTTATGGTTTTTATGATTTTGATTTGGAAAATTTAGAAAACTTAAATTTTCAACCTGTTAGTAAAGAACTTTTAATTCGAGAATTGCGTACCCATAAAAGCATTTTTCTCACATCTAAGAATGAATATGTCAAAGAGCCTTATCTTGAAAACTACATCATTCGTGGTTTGATTGATAATGACTTTGTCGATTATGATAACCATACGCTCTTATTACGAAAATTAGCTAGTCAGATAGTAGAACATTTCCGATCTTATTTACCCAATGATACAGCTGTTGAGAACGTATTAATTCACTATCAGCACAAGCTTACTAGTTTTATTGTTGCGCAATTAAGAGAACATCAATGGGAAACGCAAAAAGATTATGCGGTTAAAGTTACACGAGGTTTTACAACTTTACAACCTATCCATTATGTGTTGCCGCAAGGGACGTCTCCTCTTGACTTTCGTAATATTCCTGCCATTAAAAGCGATATTAAAAAACTTGTATTCAGCGGCTTTAGAAAATGCTGTTATCCTTTACAAAAGTTTGATTCAGTAGAAGGGGAATTACGATTTGCTCAAATATTAGAGGATGATGCACAAGTCTTGAAATGGATGAAACCCGCTCGAGGTTTTTTCAGAATAGAATATGATAAAGGATCAATCTATGAACCAGACTTTGTTGTAGAAACGAAGGATGCCAAATATCTTTGTGAGCCTAAAAAAGCCTCTGAAATGCAAAATCCTATTGTTTTAAAAAAGAGAGAAGCTGCAGTTCAATGGTGTTGTCATGCAACGCGCTATGCGGCGACTTATGGCGATAAAAAATGGTATTATGTTCTTATTCCCCATGATGCTATTAAAGCAAATAGTAGTTTTGAAGGTTTGTGTGCAGAGTTTACCATTTCAGAATCTATACTTGAGAGCTTATAACTTTTTGCTTCAAAAATAAAACACATAAGTTTTTTAATTGACGGGTGTGAGGTTTAATCAAATGTTTGAATAATTATTTTTAACTTTTTTCTAACGACGTTAAAATAAAAAGAAAAATGTATAGAAAAGTTATACAAGATTATGCTTTTGTATGGGGATTTGTAGCACATTTACACTTTTTTATAAAAGTACAATCTTATTTTCATTATGTAAAAAAATCTTTGAGTTTATAGTCATAAATTAAAAAAAATATTTTAATTTTATTGAGTAATTTGATAAATGTTCTTTTTTTAAAAAACTTAAACAGTTTATTGTTCTTTCATTTAAAACGCCTGAATATAATGAAATACCCAGAGGATAAAAGGGGGAGTTTTTCATATGACTTTAAATTTAACAAACACTGTTTTTAATTTTTTAAAGAAAAACCCGACAAAAAAGTTTACAGCTCGAGAAATTGCTCAATGGATATTTGAAAATTACCCAGAAAAATGCCGTCAAAAACAAAAGAATTCAACGGCAATAATCACTCCCCTTAATAGTGATGCGGCTCTTATTCAGCAAATTGTTGCTGAAATAGGGGCAAAACGCCCTCAGTTACAAAAGCGTTATTCAGAAATTAAAACCACTGAAGGACGACCGAGACAATATTATTTTACTGAACAAACAGATAGTGCTGAAATTGATGCAATAGAGGACAATGCAAAGAGTAGAACAGAAGATGGCTCTGTTAAAGAGCATGATCTTTATCCATTATTATCTAAATTTTTATGGTCAGAGCTTGCAGTTTATAGAAAGCGCATTAATGAGAAATGTTCTCGTAATAAACATGGTGCAGGCGGAAATAAATGGCTTTATCCAGATCTCGTAGGGATGCAAGATTTAAGCAAGGAATGGAATCGTGAAATCAAAGCCTGTATTTTGCAATATTTTGATAAAAAGACAAAGCTTTGGTCTTTTGAAGTAAAAATTCTCATCAATCGTTCAAATTTACGAAAAGCATTTTTTCAAACAGTTAGTAATTCTTCATGGGCTAATTTGAGTTATTTAGTTGCTAGTGAAATTGAAGGAGTTGATACATTAAAAGAGCTTCGGATGCTTTCAAGTTTGCATGGAATTGGATTTATAAGACTTAATAAGGAAAACTCTTCCGAGAGTGAGATCTTAATTCCTGCCAAAGAACGTAGTGATATTGATTGGGATACTGCTAATAGATTAGTGGAGGAAAACGAAGATTTTCTTGATTATATTAAGCTCATTCGTCAATTTTATCAAACTGGTGAGATGCGTCCTCTAGATTGGGATCATATGTATCTATGAGGGGTATTTTTTAAAAGACTCTATTGTTTAAAAGCTTTTTTTCAGAATGATGAAAATTACTCTAACTATTTTATTTGTCTTATTATATTGGTATAATGTGTTGATTTACTAATGATAATTAGTCTTTAAACTTAAATGAGGGGAATGAATATCCTAGTATTCAATCCTTTCAAACCATCTCATATTGATATTGTATCAATTAAAATTTTTCTCACGTACCTCATGAGTAGGGTTGAGTAGGGGAAGAGTAAAAATTCTGTTTTAAGCCTGTTCTATTTTGTGCATTGAGCGTGATTCCATTAAATACTAGACTTAATGATTATAATTTATTATAAATTTGCTATTATAGAGGGTGAAATTCGACTTTTTTGCTTTGTTTACATCAAGCATGGAAAATATTACTTCCTCATATTGAAGTCTTCTTACGGAGAATTTACACTACTATTTCTTTAATTTCCATTGCTGTTCGTTTTGATGATTACTAAGCTTTTTGTTATCCGAAGTAAACATTCAAAAAAACATTAATTTTATAAAATATTCACACAGTTTACTCAATTTCTTGAAATAGATTTAAAAAATAAATTTCTCTCACACCTTATGGTAAAGGGAGTGTGTACTGTCGCAGTCTGCCACAATACACTCTTTATTTTTCAATAATACCGCACGCTAAACGTGCACCACCTCCGCCAAGCGGTAATGGTTTATCTGATTGATTATCAGCCCCTAAATGAATGACTAAAGAGCGCCCTTTAATTTCAGAGATTTTTTTTAATCGTGGAGCAAGAACGCTCATTATGGCATATCCCTGCTTATCAACATAAAGTGCTGGTAAATCACCAAGATGACCATTGACATTATAAGGTCCTAAATGTTTTCCGGTATGTTCCGGATCATAATGTCCACCTGCGCTTCCACCAATTATGCCATCTTTTGTATCACATGAAGGATTTACATGTACATGAAAACCATGCATTCCTTCTGATAAAGTAGATAAATTAGGGATGAAAATCAAACCGTATGTGGTTTCTTCAATTTTAATGCTACCAATAGCCTTTTTGGAATTGTTATATTCTAATTTATAAATATTTACTTGTTTTGATAGTGCTAATGCAGAATTTTTATGAATTAAAAATGCCATAAAAAACAATAATGATAATAATATTTTTTTCATAAAATACCTTTATACTTATATTTTAATATATTGTTGTCTATAAATAACAATCTATATTAATGATATATTATATAAATGTCTTAAATTTAACTTTAAGAAAAATAATTTACATAGAAATATTCTGTTATTAGAAAGAGCAAATAAATTAAAGTGTGTTTATATATATTTCTGAACATAACTTTTATTTTTTGATCTATAAAAAATACAGCTTTTATGGATGGATAATTATATCTCACTTACATTTCTTCAAGAGATGCTTTTAAAAAATCTACTTTTTGAGGTATAATAAGAAATTAAATAAGGAATTTTAGTAAGTTAGCTATTATTTCATTTACAATATGATGATCGTTTCATCAAAAAAAGAACATATAATTTGTTGATGATTTAATTGTTTTTCATAGAAAAAATGACGAGAAATTTCTATTCATTATGAAATTTATAAGAGAAAAAATTATTATGATTCATATAAATTTCCCAATAAAATACAGCATATACCGACACTCCCTCCCATTCCTGATCCTATCAGTGCTCCTATTATTATTCCGGAAGAAAGTGCTACTCCTATACCCATTGCGATAACTGGACCAAATCCTGGAAGAGCAATATAACCATAAGCTGCAAGAGTTGCCGCGATAGCTCCTGATATGCTACCATTTAAACCGCCAATGAAAGAAAATTCTTTAATAGAATGGCAGTACTTTTTTAATTTTTTTTTCTTACAGCTGTGAAAAGAAACGTTGCTGTAAGTTTTTAAATCAATCATATTCTTTTCTTTCATTTTGAATGCTAACTGTTCCTGAATAGTCAACGGATACGAAAAAATGGGACTTTTTAAATTTTACTAAAGCACGCCAGATACCATTGTCATCTAAGCGCAATCGTTTAATATTCTCAAAACCATTTTGCATAAGACAATTTTTAACTTGTGAAGCAGTAAATGAGTTCTGACCTATTTTAGTGACCTTTTGAGTAGAGCTATAGGTAAAGGTTTGACAATAAGGAAGGTGAAAAACTTCACTTATTGAAGTCGTGACTATCAACGAGACACATGCAATCATTATAAAAAAAGTACTTAATTTCAAAAAATTATTTAGTGTCATCTTGTTACCATTTGTTGAAACAACACTTCATTAACCTCTGTGTTACTAACAGGTTCCAAAGATGATTTTATTTTTAATATTATACTTAACAATAAAAATTTTTGAAAATATATTGATTAAATAAAACTGTTTTTATTTATTTTCTTATTAAAATTAATTTAATAAAATAAATTTTTCAAAACGGTATTATTTTTCATTTTATTTATATTTCTAAATTTAACAGCTATGATTTAGCAAGATATCTTTATAATTTAATTTGTAGTCTATAATTCAGTTTTCTCTTATTTCATATCAACATACTAAATAATATAATAATTTTTAATAAAAAATAATTTACAATTATATTAATTAAACATGTTATTATTATAAATAAATCAATAAATATAATTAATTATTTTAATATAATTTGTTACTTCTTAGAAAGAACAAAAATATTTTTTTACATCAGTAATAGATATGATTCAAAATACAATTTATTATTTTTTATCTTACGTTATTATTCATTATTGCTTAGTAGAGCTGTTTTGATGATTTTGTTGGAAATATTTGCATAATTTCCTTGAATCCATAACCGGGATACATTCCTTCGCGCATAAATAAATTACGTAATGGTGGGAAACTATGCAACAAACCAAGCCCAATGCTTCGTATGATATGAACAGGCAACATATGAGAAAGTAGAGCAGAGTTCAGTGTATGAACAGCTCCACTTCGGATTAATATATCTGGTTTGCGGCATTTGTTATAATGTGCAACAATCATTTCAGAGTTAGAATTGGATATTTTATTGGGTAAAATATCAATTAAAGTTTGGACATCACGGAATCCTAAATTCAATCCCTGTGCCCCAATAGGGGGAAAAACATGAGCGGCTTCACCCACTAAAATTGTTCGATTAGCAGCAAAATGATGAGAAAGAAGTCCGAAAAGCGGCCATGCTTGAATTGATGTTTCTAAGCTTAGCTTTCCAAGCATTGATTGCATTTGGTTTTCGATCATTTTTGCAATTGTTTTTGGTTCTATATTTAATAATTCCTCAGCGCGGGAAGGATGAACAACCCATACAAGACTAGATCTTCGTCCTGGTAGTGGAACCTGTGTAAATGGACCGTGTTCTGTATGAAATTCAGTTGATGTATTTTGATGAGAAAACTCATGAGAAAAGTTGAGAACAAGTGCTTTTTGTGGATAATTCCACTGTTTCACACTTATCCCTGCTGCGGCACGTGTAAGAGAGTGACGTCCATCAGCTGCAACAACAAGTGGTGCTTGAATAATTCTATGATCAGCAAGAGTAATGCATACATGGTTTTTTGTGTGATGAACAGATTTGGCTGCAGAAACAAATCTTGTAATATTGGGCGTATGTGTAACAGCGTCGACTAAAGCACTGTTCAATTTTACATTAGGTATATTATAGCCAAAAGCTTTTTCGCCAATTTCAGTAGAAGAAAAATGCACCGTAGGAGCATGCACAATTCTAGAAGTTATATCTATAATTCTCATGGACGATAAAGCAGCTGCATGTTTTTGAAGATTATCCCAAATATTGAGTTTTTGAAGCGTGCGTATTGCGGGCATCATAAGAGCCGTTGTCCGTAACTCATCTGTATGAGCAGGGGGTCCAACAAGAAAAACAGAAAGCCCCTTCTGTGCAAGACTCAGCGCGGCTAACATTCCGACAGGACCTGCACCAATAACAGCAATATCTTTATGCTCTTCCTTTTCAAATATCACAACGATTTGAACCTTTATTCATTGAGAAAATATTTTAACATTTCCAAATGATCTCTCTCTTTTTATTATATGAAGCTCTTCTATTATTATAGTATGTAATAAATAATGCGATATAAAAAAGTAACCTTTTTATGATTTTTTTAAATGCTGAGTTATATCATCGTTAAAAAATGGCGTATTGATAGATGGTTGAAGACTTTAAAAACGAGGATAAGAAAACCTTGAAACGTAAATTAACAAAGAAAATCAAAACAAATGCTAAATTATTACGCCATAAAAAAGTAACAATGCCACAAGCAAAGGCCTTTTCCGTTCATTTACTAACAGCTTCGGGATCATTTTTAGCGTTTCTTTCTCTTATATCAGCCTCTCAAAAAGAATGGACAGCTATGTTCTGTTGGCTTGGGCTTGCTCTTCTCGTTGATGGTATAGATGGACCAATTGCACGCAAACTTGATGTTAAGTACGTTCTTCCAACATGGTCTGGAGAGCTGTTAGATAATATTATTGATTACGTGACTTATGTCTTAATTCCTGCCTTTGCACTCTATCAAAGTGGTTTCATGGGGGTAGGGTTATCATTTTCATTGAGTGCAATTATTGTTATTTCATCTGCTATTTATTATGCAGATACTAGTATGAAAACCAAAGAAAACTTTTTTAAAGGATTTCCTGTTGTTTGGAATATGATGATTTTTACGCTTTTTGTCGTCAGACCAGGAGAGTGGATTACTTTTATCATTATTGTTCTATCGGCGATTATATCTTTTTTGCCAATTTATTTTATTCATCCAGTAAGAGTACTTCGTTTACGTAGAATTAATTTTCCCATTTTTCTCTTATGGTGTTTTTTTGGTGTTTCTGCCTTCTTTTATCAACTAGAGGCTCCCTATTGGGTTAAAATAGGAATTTCGGTAACAGGAATTTATATATATTGTATTGGCGCAATCATGCAAATATTTCCTAAACTTGGGGCAAAAAGTATAAAAAAAACAATGAAATAATTGTTTTAAGAAGGGTGTGAGATGCAAATTAATTTTGGAGCAGATGATGATATTTCTTTTACGAAAGAAGGGCGTGCTGGTATTATAAAGCTCACACGTCCTTCAGCATTAAACGCTCTTAATCAACGAATGGTTTCAGCTTTAAAAAAAGCTCTCAGAACATGGGAAACAGATGATAATGTTTCTTGTGTCTTAATTGAAGGGGAAGGGCGTGCTTTTTGTGCTGGTGGAGATGTTGTAGAAATCTATCATATGGGGAAAAGTGCTGCTGCTTGTCAATACTTTAGAAATGAATATAGTTTAAATGCTTATATCAAACATTTTTCAAAGCCCTACATTTCTTTCTTAAACGGTATTTGGATGGGAGGAGGGGTAGGTATTTCTCTCTATGGCTCGCATCGAATTGTTACAGAAAATACAGTTTTTGCTATGCCAGAAGGTGCGATTGGATTTTTCCCAGATGTAGGTGCAAGTTTTTTCTTACCATCTCTTCCCAATCATTTTGGTATCTATCTTGCATTAACGGGCGCACGTATAAAGTGGGGAGATTGCTTAAATTTAGGATTAGCAACACACGCCGTTGCTGAAACTGAATTCGATATGATTAGAAAAGCTGTTATTGAGCAAGGAGATCCTACTTTAGCTTTAAACGAGCGAGCAATTACAAAAGACTATGAAACAAGTCATGAAATACGTTGTATTATTAACACTTGTTTTAGTGCCCATACCTTAGAAGAATGTCTTGAGTTGCTACATAAAAAAAGCAATGAAGATGTTTTATTTGCTAAAGAATGTTATGATATTTTGCAGTCACGTTCTCCGACAAGTTTAAAAGTTATCTGGAAACAAATGAAACAAAATTCATCTCAAACGTTGGAAGATTGTATGAAAATTGAAAACCGCATAGCGTATCATATGATTCATTCACATGATTTTTATGAAGGTATACGTGCTATGTTAATCGATAAGGATAAAAGACCTCAATGGCAACCAGATAAACTTTCAAATGTGACAGATGAAATGGTAGATTCTTACTTCCAACCTGTTGAACAAGAGTTATTATTGTGAAAAATAATTCTCACAAACAGATTTCAAAAATCAATTTAATCTATAACTGTTACTTACGGTTTTTGGCACTTATTTGCTTAGTTCTAGGTATTTGTTATTGGATACGTCTTGTTGGTGTTTTTCCAGGTATTCTATGGCGTTTTGATCTTATGCCTTGGCAGTGGCAATTTGCATCAGCTATATTGGCTATTCTCTATCCTATTGCCTTAGTTGGACTTTGGATGTATTCACTATGGGGTATCATTGTGTGGTGTATTGCAGCATTGATTGAAGCAATAACAATATATTATTCCGATTTTATTTATCAGCCATTTGTACCATTATTTCATGGAATATTGTTTTTAGCTTTTATAGTACTACAAATTGTAATTATTTTTTTTAAAAGAGTAAAAAATAAAAAAACATTGTGATTGAAATTTTCGAGCCAGAATAACAGGCTCGATTTTCGATCTTAGCTAACTTAAGTAGCTCATTTTAAAGCTTCGTTCCTCAAAACGCTGATGCTAGCTATACTTTTCCATAAAGTTCCATAATATATATTATGCGATAATATGATGCAGAAGATAAATCCTTTATCCAAAAAGAAAACCCTCCTTTAAAACATCATCATATTTATATCATACAATTTACTTTTAAAATAAAATTTGGTCTTTAAAGTACATTCCTTAAAGACCAAAAATAGTGATAGTGATAATGAAATTACGTATAATAAAACTAAGAAAAATTATTGTGCTATTTGACAACGTTTCGTACGTGCAAGATCACTCAAAACAGCATTACGGTTATTTAAAGCTGAAATTTCATTACTTTCACTGGATTTAGGATCTATAAAAAACAAAGCAGGAAGAAATACAAGACTTGTTGCTGCTAAAGCCGCATTTTTATTTCTTGCTTTATAACGCTCTCTAATTGTAGCATCGATTTGGCGCTTATTAGCAAAAAATTCCCGTTGAATATCAGAACAACTCATTGTTCCATCATGTAATGTGGTAACTGGAATATTTTTTTCTAAACGCCCCCCACATGCTGTCAAAAAAAACGCTAAAACGACAATACATACACCCCATTTAAAATTTTCTTTATACATAAAAACCTCACTTTTAACACAAAATGTTTTTAATGAGATTTAAATAGAGCAAAAGTAAGATTAAAATTTTAACAAATATACTATCAACAAAAATATATTTCGTTAATAAGTTCACGCATCTGTTTAAAAAGTAAGACCTTGATATGCAGGTTTTACATAGGATGGGACGTAATTTACGACCACATTGTAATTATGTGTGAATAGAGCTTCAATGATGAGAACATCCAAATCCATTAATTTCGATTTGGTCTTTAAGGTATATTCCTTAAAGACCAAAAAATGAAATTACATATGATAAATAAGAAAAATTACTGTACTATTTTACAACGTTTCATACGTGCAAGATCACTCAAAACAGCATTACGATTATTTAAAGCCGAAATTTCATTGCTTTCACTGGATTTAGGATCCATAAAAAACAGAGCAGGTAAAAATACAACACCTGCCGCTGCTAAAGCTACATTTTTATTTCTTGCTGTAGAACGCTCTCTAATTGTATCATTAATCTGTCGTTTATTAGCAAAAAACTCCCGTTGAATATCGGTGCAACTCATTGATCCATCATGTAATGTTGTCGTTGCAATATTTTTTTCTAAACGCCCCCCACATGCTGTCAAGGAAACTGCTAAAACGGCAATACATACACCCCGCTTAAAATTCTTATACATAAAAACCTCATTTTAAACATAAAAAAGTGATATTTATGTCAAAAATAAAACAAAATAAAGGATAATCTTCAAAAAACTTTATTTAACGTAAAATATTGTATGAATAAGCTTATGCAGTTGTTTCGAAAGTAAGGCCCTGATACGCAGGTTTTACATAGGATGGAACGTAATTTACGACTGCATTATAATCCAGCGATCTATCCATATGTGTGAGTATTGCTTGTTTTGGCTTTAAATATTTTATCCATTGTAATGCTTGATCAACAGAAAAATGACTTGGGTGAGATTTAAATTGAAGGGCTTCGATGATGAGAACATCCAAACCCATTAATTTGGATAATGTTTTTTCAGGAAATTCACTAACATCCGTACAATAGGCAACGTTCCCAATCCGAAAACCTAAGGAATGAATGTTTCCGTGGTGTTGTAAATGTGTATTGACGCTTATTTCTCCGCCCTGCCCCTGAATAATAAATTGGCTATCTTCATTGATAAGATGCTCTTTTAAAATGGGAGAATAAGATGAATCTTTTGGAGTTTGAAAACAATATCCGAAAGCACTTTTGAGATGCTCTAGTGTAAATCTGTCGGCATAGATATCTATTAAACATTTTTGTGCAAGTGCATAGCTGCGTAAATCATCAATACCGTGGATATGGTCTGCATGAGAATGCGTGTAAAGAGCAGCATCAAGATGGCTTACACGCGCATCGATCATTTGTGAGCGAAAATCTGGACCTGTATCAATAACGATCGTTGTTTTGCCTCCTGAAGGTTTAATACGTTCAACTAATAAAGAACTTCTGTAGCGTTTATTTTTAGGGTTATTCGGATCACATGTTCCCCAATCACCATTAGGTCTTGGCACTCCTGGAGAAGGACCACAACCTAATATTGTAAATCGGTATTGATCACACATATCTTTTGCCTTATTTCATTTTGCTAAATAAACGAAAAGCATTACGCGTTGTTATTTGAGCTGTTTCTTCAATGCTTAAGCCAATTGTTTCAGCCAAAACAGCTGCTGTATAACATACAAAAGATGGTTCATTTGTTTTGCCCCGATGGGGACTAGGTGCTAAAAATGGAGCATCTGTTTCCACTAACAAATGCTCATGGGGCACAATTTTTGCTATTTCACGGATTTCAAGTGCGTTTTTAAAAGTAAGAATACCCGAAAAAGAAATATAACCACCAAGTTCAATTCCAGCACGAGCAAGTTGCATTCCAGACGAATAACAATGAAGGATAAAGGGAAAAGCTCCTTCTTTTATCTGTTCACGTAATATTTTCTCCATATCGATATCGGCATTGCGTGAATGTATAACAAGAGGAATCTGTGTTTCTCGAGAAGCAATGATATGTTCTTGAAAAACTTTCTTTTGCTCTTCTGGTGTAGAGTAATCATAATGATAATCAAGGCCCCCTTCCCCAAACGCAACAATTTTAGGATGATTCGAGAGCTGTATAAGCTCTTCCGCTGTAATATTTTGTTCTTCATGCGCGTGATTGGGGTGTGTTCCAACGGAACAAAAGACTTGATCATAGCTTTGCGCAATGGCTAACAGTTTATCTAACTTATGAACATGGGTTGAAATTGTTATCATACGTTTAACGTCAGCATCTAAAGCCCGTTGGATAACATTATCCAAATCTTGTGAAAAGTCTTCAAAATCAAGATGACAATGTGTATCAATCAACATGATGAGTGTCTTCTTTCTTCAAGATATAACGAGGAAAAATTGGTTCTGGTGGTGGAAGATCAAGCCCTTCTTGAATTTTTGAATGACTTATATGATACAATAACCGATCATCTTCAGCAACCGCAAGGCTATCAAGAAGTTTCGTTGCTGATTGGGGTATGAAAGGCAAAAGCATAATTCCTATTCTCCGCAAGATTTCTACAGTTATATAAAGAACTGTAGAAAATCGTTCTCGATCGTTTTTACGTAAACTCCAAGGTTGTTCGTTGGCAAAATAGCGATTGGCATCTGCTACAATTGAAAAAATAGCTGAAAGTGCTAAATGCATACTATAAGAAGACATAGCTTGGTGTACAGTTTCAAGTACTTGAAGAGATTGTTCTAAAAGCTGTTTATCTTGAGCTAAAAATAAAGCTGGTTTCGGGACTTGTGCATTACAATTTTTGGCAATCATAGACAAACAGCGCTGTGCTAAATTACCAAGATCGTTAGCAAGATCAGCATTAATACGGTTCACAAGGCTTTCATGACTATAACTACCATCTTGTCCGAATGGCACTTCACGGAGAAGGAAATAACGGACCTGATCAAGACCATAATGATCAACCATTTCAAAAGGATCAACGACATTTCCAATAGATTTTGACATTTTTGCACCACGATTAAGTAAAAAACCATGTGCAAAAATATTTTTAGGCAATTCAATTCCAGCAGACATTAAAAATGCCGGCCAATAGACTGCATGAAAACGAATAATATCCTTACCAATAATATGCGTATTTGCAGGCCAAAAATCACGTTTTTTTGAATTTTCATTGAAAAAACCTATTGCTGATAGATAATTTGTAAGCGCATCAACCCAGACATACATCACGTGCTTTGGATTCTCAGGAACAGCAATTCCCCAGTTAAAACTTGTGCGTGAAATAGAGATATCTTTTAATCCCGATTTGATAAAACTTATAATTTCATTACGCCGCTCAAGTGGCAAAATAAAATCAGGATATTTTTCATAATATTCAAGAAGAGCCTTTTCATAACCAGAAAGTCTAAAAAAATAACTTTCTTCTTCATTCCATTCAACTGGAGAGCCTAATTCCTTCTCGCGACGGATGTTGTCTGCTCCAACTTCTGTATCTTTCTCTTCATAATACGCTTCTTGGCGAACCGAATACCACCCCGTATAACGACCGAGATAAATATCGCCATTTGCTTCCATCTTTTTCCAAATTTCTTGACAAGCTTGATAATGGCGTTCTTCTGTCGTACGGATAAAATCATCATTAGAACAATTTAATACTGCAAGCATTTTTTGAAACACCGCACTATTACGATCTGCAAGTTGCTGAGGTGTCATGCCTAATGCAGCTGCGGTTTGTTGCATCTTGAGACCATGCTCATCTGTACCAGAAAGAAAAAATACATTTTTTCCGTTTAACCGTTGAAAGCGGGCTAAAACATCGCTTGTAATGGCACTATAAGCATGTCCAATATGTGGAGCAGCATTAGGATAAAAAATGGGAGTTGTTATGTAATATGTGTCACGCATGTCATACTCGTTGTAAAACGCTATAAATAGAAGATATAATGACATAACGCTTGTTCATCGCATTGTCACGGAAAAACTAATTCTCATGAATGATCTTATGAACTTTAAAAAGTAAGTTAATAACAAACTGCTTTTTATCGAGATTAAACAGTTGTATTTCCTCTATTTCTTGATGAATCTCCTGCCATTTTTCCGCATATTTTTTTGAGAGAAATAAGTCTCCCTTTTCAACGAGCATGATAGCTTTTTTTTGAATTTTATTAAGAATTTCATCACAAAATTGTTGAAATTGGAATGTAGAAGAAGCAGATGAAAATGTTTGTGCAAGAGTATGTACAATCGTTGCATTACAAACAGGTTTCTCTAGGAGAGCATCAATTGTTTTAATAACTTCAAGACCGCCATGGCAAATAAGTAAAGCGGCTTTTCGAGGACTTCCTTTAGATTTTTTAATAATCATTTCAATTGTTTTTTCATCAGGTAAATCCTGATCGGCGAAAATATGTATAATAACTTTTTTCATTTCATCGTTATTCAACGGACGAAAAGAAATTTTTTGACACCGTGAATGGATTGTTGGAAGCAATTTTCCTGAAGAATGTGCGATAATAACAAATAACGTTTTTGTAGGTGGTTCTTCAAGTATTTTGAGAATTGCATTTGCTGCATTTCTATTCATATCATCTGCAGAATCAATAATAACAATACGCCATCCATTATCTTGCGATGTTCGACTTAAAAAATGCATAATATCACGGATATCATCAACGAGTATTCCTGTTTTAAACTTTTGTGTTTTCACATCAAATCGACGTGAAATATACAAAAGACCAGGGTGACTTCCTTGTGTAATTTGGCGCCATGGGGTAGAATAAGGATCGGGTTTCAAGAAAGAACTCTGTTGAAAACTTAAAATGTTCCAAGCAAGATGAAAGGCTAATGTAGCCTTTCCAATCCCGTATTCTCCTTCAAATAATAATGCATGATGCAAACGCTCTTCTTTAAGCATTTGTGTCAAAAAATGACGCACATCCTCATGACCAAAGATAACATTGTTCTGGGATGGTGATAAAATTGTATCAATATCATCATATTGGCGTAAGGTATTTACATTACTCATGAAAGCTGATCCAACAATACCTGATGACAAATATTTTTTATTTGATGAGCAATGGCTTCCACTGAGCCAGTGGCATCAATAACTCGAAATCTATGGGGTTCCTGTTTGGCCAATTGAAGAAAAGCCTGACGCCTTTGTTCTTGAATTTCCAACTGATCTTTTTCAAAATAATCAATTTCTTCTGTTTTTTTTCTTCGCAAATTTGCACGCTTCATACCACACATTGCAGGCATATCTAATAAAAATGTTAAATGAGGCAAAATACCATTGAGCGCAATACACTCTAAAACAGAAAGAAGAGAAGAACTGACGCTATCATTGAGTCCTTGATAAACGCGTGTAGAATCAATAAAGCGGTCACATAAAACGATTTTACCTTTTTGCAAAGAAGGTGCGATAACCTCAGTAACATGGTCGACACGTGCAGCTGTAAACAAAACAGCTTCAATCAACGGTCCATACTGTCGCGCCTGCCCCGACAACAAAATATGCCGGATTGCTTCTGCTCCTGGTGTTCCTCCTGGTTCTCGTGTTGTGACAACATCATAACCTTGGTGTGAGAGAGACTCAGCAAGTAAAGAAATCTGCACCGTTTTCCCTACCCCGTCCCCTCCTTCGAATGTAATAAAATAACCTGACACGTATGATCTTAACCTTATTAGCGCGTAACTATAAATATTTTCGTAACCATCCAATTGTTATTTCATAGAATGCATTTTTTACTTTTGCAAAGAAACTTCCTTCCTGAACATTCATTCCGGCAAAAACTGGTTTTTCCAGAAGAACCTTTTTATCTTCTAAAATTTGAATAACGCCAACTGATTTCCCAGAAACGATGGGAGCTTTCAATGGACCATGATATTTAATTTTTGCTTTAACATTTACTTTTTTTTCATTCGAAAGCATAAAACTTATTGGTGTTTTAACAATGAGTGGAACAAAATTTTGCGTACCACCATAAACAGAAGCACGACCAACCGTTTCTTCTTTTGTAAAAATCGTTTTGAGATCAAAAGCCGTCATTCCCCATTGAAGAATGCGTTCTATTTCTTTTGTATATTTTTTACCATCTTGCAAACCATTGATTGCTAAAAAAAGACGTCGATGATTTTTAGAAATGGTGGCAACCATTGAAAAACCTTCTTTTTCACTGTAGCCAAAACCAAATCCTTCTACACCAATTTCCTTAGAAATAAGAGGATTTTTATTACGTTGAAAAATATTATTCCATGTAAAATGAGGCTCACAATAAAGTGCGTAATAGTCCGGATATTCCTGAACAATATGACGTGCTAATATAATCATATCACGCACAGTTACAAATTGTCCCTCTTCGGGTAACCCTGTTGCATTAACAAAATGACTCTGAGATAACCCGATTATTTTTGCGCGCTGATTCATCAGTTTTACAAAATGATCTTCATGTCCTGATATTCCTTCAGCAAGAATAATAGCAGCATCATTTCCATTCACAATAATTAAACCACGTAAAAGATCAGAAACACTGATTTCTGTCTTTATCTTTGCAAACATAGTGGTTGTACCGGAAGGTGCTCCACCTTTGCGCCAAGCATTTTCACTGACCTTGAATTTCTGCGTACTTTTTAATAATCCTTTTTTTAATTGATGAAATACAACTTCTGCTGTCATCAATTTTACTAATGAAGCAGGAAAAAAAGGAATATCACTTTGTTTTTCATAAAGTATTGTCTCTGTATCATCATCGAGTAATAACAGTTGTGATGCGGGAGTTTGAAAATCTTGTGCTCTCCCCCACGTATCAAATGCCAATACTCCCCATAATATCAATAAGATCCTTAATGCTGTATACATAGCTGCTCCTCCCATCCCAAAGATCAACATAAAGAATCTTATATAGGAAAAAACTTTTTGATTTCTGAAAATTGAGGAATTATTTACAACTCATAAAAAGATTTTATTTTCATTTAGCTTTAGAAAAAATAATATGACACGTTTTTTATCTTCCATGTAGGTTCAATTTAACATTTTAAATGTATGAGAGACAAAAGATTTTTTCCTATTTTTATTGATAGTATTTTGATTTGTTATGATAAATTATCATTTTAAAATTGAAGCTAACTCAAAATACTGTAAGATTCTCTCATCCCCTCTTCTCATATTGAATTCATTAAAAATCGCTTACTTACGGGTCATAAGTAGGGTTCGTATATGGATAAAAATTATTAAAAAAGAGAGTAAAAATACTTCTTATAAACCTCTCAAGTGTTAAGAATTATCGCACAAAACATTGGGGGCTTGCAAAGTGTATGATGGTGTCGATTTATATCTTCATAAGAGTAAAGATGCTGATGTCTAAAGGCGTTAACAGTTATACCATTCACAGGCGCTGTCGCAAAATAGGCTTGTAGCGTGTTAAAGTATGTCTCTTTTAAATAAGTCCATGAATTGGCAATGTAAGTGTATTTTGTTTGAGACGCTCTGTTTTTCGTGAGGGAACTTACTCCATTAAAGAACATGATAAACAAAAGCATGAGATAATGCATAATCTTTTCATAAGATATTACCGTAGATACTTTAGAAAGATGCAAGGCCGAATCAAAAGAAAATATTTTTTTACTTGTTAAGCTTTTTATTCCTCTCAAATCGAGAGTACAAGTTGTTTTAGAGATTACACAAACAGACTGACACAATAATTTACCTTCGTCTAGCAAAAGCTATTACAGCAAGAAAAGTACACGCTTTATTAAGCAAGCAATATCATAAAACGACGAATAGACCAGCAATGGAGTGGAAAGGCCGTACTGAATTTATAATAATAGAACCCAACCAAGCTTTTTGAAAAGGACAAAGCGCTTTAAGATAAAAATCCTACACTAAATCCGTAATTTCTTACCTTTTTTACTAGAAAATTATATAGATAAAAAATCAATGCATTTTTTCTTAAAACAGTTGTAGCCAATTAACCTTTGTTTTTTTGTTTAGCTTATTTATAGAAGCAACTTGATCGAATGGTATCGGCTTATCAACCATGATAGGACCAATTTCTGGCAATTTAACTACAACAGTTTTATTACGTTGTTCTTGTTCAACAGCAGCTGCTTTAGCTAATTCTTTTTTGTTTCTTGTATTGCGCTGCTCTTTTAACAAAACAGTTTCTCTTTTTTTCGCAACATTTTCTGACGCTAATGAATATGGGGCAGCATTTCCAGGAGTATAAGAGGACATTAAATATGCAGCATCATAATAGCCAACAGGTGCTTCAGCAATATATTCTACTTTAACATCTGCGACCCCCTTATCTACATACCCCAATATTGCCGCAGCTTGCCTTGATAAATCAATGATTCTGTCTTTCATAAAAGGTCCGCGATCATTCACTCTAACAACGATTGAAGATCCATTTTTCAAATTAGTAACACGAGCATAACTAGGTAAAGGCATTGTAGGATGAGCAGCAGTCAAAAGATTCATGTCATAAATTTCACCGTTGGCAGTTAAACGTCCATGAAAATCTGAACCATACCATGATGCTTCGCCAACACGTTTATAAGTTGGATCACTTTGAGGATAATACCACTTTCCTTTTATTTGATAAGGTTTACCAACAATCGCTCGTCCACGCTTTTTTTCTTCCGATTGATTCTTCTTATTGGATACTTGTTGAGGTAGTACAGAAGTGTTTACGTTAATTGGTTTATTATGATAGGAATCTTTTATTGAAAAATTCATAGTTTGGCTTGCGCAACAAGATACCAGTGACTGAGAAATGACGATCATAGAAAACAATTGAAGTGTTGGTTTAATCATAAAAGTAAATTTCTTTTTTCTATTTGAAGGCATCTATTCAGTCCACTTATTTCTGTTAAGTACTACTGTAAAAACCACGTCACGCTTTTTGTACGCAACGGAAGAATTTACGTTTTTAAATGATTCCCCTCGCGCATATACCACTCTTGAATTGGCCCCTTCTATCAAGAAATTAACGTATTGTTAACCTTTTTATGATCTTCATAAGAAATAAATGTACTATAGTAGATGTTAAAAAGAGTAAAAATTAAATAAATCAACATCTTATAGAAAATTCATTTCATAATATTAAGTGTGAATAAGTGGTGATTTTAGCAACTGTTTTGCGAATCATGTAATGCAGTGGGTATTAAAAAATCAACCTATAGATTGAGAAAATTAGAAACCACATGTGCTGCCAACGCAGGTACAATCCTATCGTAATCTTAAAGCTCTTTTTTGTTGGACAAGAGACAGCATAGCACCGCTCTATTCCAAAACAGCTGATAGAAAATGACAGGCTATAGAATCAATAAAAACTTGAAAAAGAATCAAAACAAAAAAGATTCTTAAATTTTTTATAGCCTATTGATATTACTTAAATTTGGTGAGCGCGCAGGGATTCGAACCCTGGACCTACTGATTAAAAGTCAGTTGCTCTACCAGCTGAGCTACGCGCTCTCACACAAGCTATCTAGTTTGCACACTATCTAATTTGTAGAAAGTGAAGGGAACATACGGTTGACTTTCCATTTGGTCAACACCTTTTGGAAAAAAAATATTATTATTTTCTTCAGTTATCAATAATTTTCCGTTTTCGCCCCTTTACTTCATCATTGTATAAGTACTCTTTAATCTTCTTTTTGAAGTTTCAATAAAGGAAAAATTTCACTGCAAAATATTGCATAGATTCGAAGCGTTAAAATTATGAGAAATACCCCCTTCCCCTCACATGGGTTGTTGAGCATAATGGGTAGAGAAGAAAAAATACCTTTTATTATAATATTATTTTTATATCTTTATATTTAGTGTTCAATTCTCAAATATGAATACAGCTTTATAAGATAATATATTGATTTATAATAATTTATTACTTTTTACTTGAGTGAAAATTCTCAAATACTGTAAGTTTTTCTCATTTCAAATCTTTTTTATATTGAAACAATAAAAAGCATTTTCTTGACCGATATAAGCGAGAGAATAAAACTATAAAAAAGAAATGAAAATACCTTTTATGCTTCCTTTCAATAACCAAAAATTATCGCAACATTAGGGTTCATGGAAATAGTATATAGCGGTTGACACGTTAGACTTGAAAATGGAACAATGAGCAACAATGGCTTTGAGAGTATGATTTTTATTCATGTATAATGAATATATAACGAAAGCCAATTTATCCTATAGAATCAAGTAGATATGAAGCAAAAATTTAGTCTCATTGAAAATATCCCGAATGACTATAAATTATGCTCACTATTAGAGCTGTAGATAATTTTACTAAGAATAAAAAAGCAGAAATAATATGCAGTATGCAAAATTATTTTAAGTGTTTTGAATATATAGAATGCCTTCTAGTTAACTTTTTTATATCAAAAATTATAAAATACGTAGATATATTTTTAGAAGAAAAGGATAATACTAGTCACAAAATTTAGTGTTGGATAATTCAGTCAGAACTATAAAGTATATTTATACATTATTTAATATTAATGTATAAATACAGTATATAAATAATAATTTAAATATATCTATAAATAAACATATTGATTTATTAAACGATAAGATCAAAAACAAATAAAATAATTTTGATTTGGCGATAAAAAATTGTAAAAGTGTTATATATACATGTATTTTTACTTTACTAATTTTTATTATTTTGATTGGAATGTTGAATGCTAACATGTAAACAGTATGAGCTACTCTTATTTATTCATAACCATATAAAAGAAACTGGTGTTCCTCCTTCTTTTGAAGAAATGAAAAATGCATTAGAACTTTCTTCAAAGTCTGGTATTCATAAGCTCATTATAGCCTTAGAACAACGAGGTTTTATACGTCGCTTGCCCAATCGTGCTCGTGCTGTGGAGGTGATTCGACTTCCTGAGAAAATAACATTTAACCTTTCTTTAGCACGTAAAATTTCTCCCAGTATGATAGAAAGAAAGAAAAGGGAAATATCAAAAAGCTTGAGTCCCTTTGATGAAGAAGAAAAAAAAAATATCACCATTCCTATTATGGGACGTATTTCTGCGAGCGTACCCGCCTCTGCTATACTGCAACAAATAAACAGCCTTTCTCTTCCACTTGATATGGTTAATACAGGTGAGCACTACGCATTAGAAGTTAAAGATGATTCTATGATGGAGGCTGGTATCCTTGATAAAGATACGATCATTGTGAAACGTCAAAATACAGCAATAACTGGTGAAATTATTGTTGCGTTTATTGATAAAAAAGAAGCCACATTAAAACGTTATCGACGCAAAGGAGCTTCTATTGCATTAGAAGCCGCAAATCCTCATTATGAAGTACGGACATACGAATCCGAGCGTATAGAAATACAAGGAAAACTTACCGGACTTATTCGCAAATATTAAAAAATAAACCTTATAGTACGCGATAGATACCGCAGTAAGAAGCTGTTGAGTATTTTTTTATTGTGCCACACGCAATTGACTTCTTCTCCACAGCCAAAGGATGCCCCCAATTCGGTTTATAAACAATCCAGATCCTTATCGAGCAGGTTTCACTTTCCCTTCCCTCCATGTTCTTCACTTAATGCAAGGCTTGACAAGTAAGTTTTAAAATATTCACCACGTACTTTGAAAAGAACTTAAATGCTTTGAAGGAAGCTGTCTTATATCATCATCCTCAATAACGGAATTTTACGATATAATAAGACAAAATTGTATGCATGCATAAAAACACATAAAATTTTGTAGAAAAAAATCAAATAACTTTGTAACAGATTGTATTGCATAGGTATAAAAATAAAGAACATTATTTTTAAATTAATAAAAGCGTAACTCAATCATTCATAGTAATTGTAGGATCATCATGGTAGCACCTCGTATTAGTTTTGTCTCCCTCGGATGCCCAAAAGCACTCGTAGATTCTGAGCGAATTATTACACGCCTTCGCTCTGAAGGGTATGAGATTTCACGTCAACATCAAGGAGCTGATGTCGTTATTGTGAATACCTGTGGTTTTCTTGACTCGGCAAGGAGAGAATCATTAGCCAATATTGATGAAGCTCTTAAAAAAAATGGAAAAGTTATTGTAACAGGGTGTCTTGGTGCTGATCCTGATGCTATTCGCCAAACATATCCTAATGTATTGGCTATTACAAAACCGCAAGCTTATGAAAGCGTTATAGAAGCTGTTCATACAGCAATTCCTCCTGTTCATGATCCTTTTCTTGATTTAGTTCCTCCCCAAGGTATTCGTTTAACACCTCGCCATTACGCCTACTTAAAGATTTCTGAAGGATGCTCTAATCGGTGTAGTTTTTGTATCATCCCTACTTTGCGTGGTGATCTCACTTCACGTCCCATCAGCGATGTTCTTCGTGAAGCTGAAAAACTCGTGCAAGCGGGTGTAAAAGAACTTTTGGTTATTTCACAGGATACGAGTGCTTATGGTGTTGATCTTAAATATCTCGAAAATTCTTGGAAAGATCGTACAATCAAAACTAAATTCTTTGATCTTTGTCGCGAACTAGGCGATATGGGTATTTGGGTACGTATGCATTACGTTTATCCTTATCCCCATGTTGATGAAGTTATCGAACTTATGGCTGCAAAAAAAATTCTTCCTTATCTGGATATACCTTTTCAGCATGCATCACCAACTGTTTTGCGTCACATGAAGCGTCCCGCACTTATGGAAAAAACAAACCGTAAAATTGAAAAATGGCGGAAAATATGTCCAGATCTTACTTTGCGATCAACATTTATCGTTGGTTTTCCTGGTGAAACGAATGAAGATTTTAATATACTTCTAGAATGGCTAGAAGAAGCAAAAATTGAACGCGCGGGGTGCTTTAAATATGAAGAAGTAAAAGGAGCTGCCGCAAATGATTTGGGATTAGAAAATATTCCTGAAGAGGTGAAAGAAAACCGCTGGCATCGTTTTATGGCAAAACAACAACAAATTTCTACACATCTTTTAAAGAAAAAAATTGGAAAAAGACTCCGAGTGCTTATCGATGAAAGTCAAGGAAAAGTTGCCAAAGGACGTAGTCAGTACGATGCTCCAGAAATAGATGGTGTTGTCCATATATCATCACGACGCCCACTGCGTGTTGGTGAATTTGTCACCGTTAAAATCGAACAATCGGATGCCTATGACCTTTATGGTATAGCAGTTTAAAAATTTAACTCCTTCCCTGTCCTCAATGATGAAGATTTCTATCAGCATTGGTTTATAAAAAAGCGATTTTTCATAACAAGAACCGATCATGTAACTCACTTCATGAGAATTTACGAGCAATCCTTACTCTGAGTGTTTGCTATACACTCCCAAAATACCAAGCAGTTATATATTCTCTTAATTTAATGCCTTAAATGACGGTGACGGCGGCGCAACAGAATAAAATAAAATCCACAAGGTACACCATTTTTAATTAACAAAAGAGCAAATCGACAATCGTACTATTTTCCTATTTTTGATATTGCGACAGTCATTGGTTAGTGAAAGGAAACTTTTTTCAAGAGTGTTTTATGCACACAAGAATTTCCTTTGTGATATGCAAACGGATATTTTTTATGGAAGCAATATAAGAGAATTTGAAACAAAACAATCTGACGATATTTAAATGAAAAAAATAAATTATCATTATAAATAAGTATCTTATCTTAAACTCTTTAAACTTATTTTTAAAATATCTAATTTTTATTAACACGTTTTAAAATCAAAGAATTTCTTATCAAGCAAATGACTTGGGCGTACATTTGTTAAAGCGCGAATCATCGTATCTTTACGTCCTGGCATTTGTCTTTCTATATTTTTCAGCATTTCTTTCATTGCATTACGTTGTAATCCATCTTGACTACCGCAAAGATTACAAGGAATAATTGGAAATTGCATTTCTTGAGAAAATTTTTCCATATCTTCCTCAGCAGCATAAACAAGAGGACGTAATACAAAAAGATCTCCTTCATCATTTTTAAGTTTTCCAGGTATGGCAGCTAATCGGCCACCGTGAAACAAATTCATAAAAAATGTTTCTAAAACATCATCACGATGATGACCTAAAACTAATGCAGAACATCCCTCTTCACGTGCAATACGATAGAGATTACCACGTCGTAATCGAGAACAAAGTGAACAATATGTCTGCGACTCTGCCAATTTATCTGTAACAATGGAATAAGTATCCTGATATTCAATACGATATGGAATTTTATAAGAACTTAAAAAGTCTGGAAGAATATGCTTAGGAAATCCTGGGTGCCCTTGATCAAGATTACAGGCTAGAATTTCAACGGATAAAAGACCTCGCCACTTTAAGTCTAAAAGAAGCGCTAATAAACCATAAGAGTCTTTTCCACCCGATAAAGCAACAAGCCATTTTTTCCCTGTAGAGAGCATAGAAAAATCATCCAAAGCTTGTCGCATATGACGTAAAAGTCGTTTGCGCAATTTATTAAATTCTACGCTTGAAGGAGCAACACGAAACATTGGATGACAATTATCTGCTTCGCTTATTAAAGGATCATCTCTCCCTTTGTTTTCTTCTATTGCCTGATATTCAACTGAAACATCATTCATAATACCATATCCTGCACAATAAACGGCTCGTTTTGCAAAGATAAAAACAAATATTAAAGCAAGCTTACATTTATGTTTTTTGAATTTATAAATTAGATACACAAAAAAGAAATGGAACTATACAAATTTATGACTATAAAACATAGCAATAAACTTAATATAGAACCATTTACAAAAAGAACTTATTAACTTCAAATATTGTAAGAATAACACAATATTTTGAAGTTATCATAATAGAAGAGAGAAACAATTTCTCTTACAGAAAAATTATCGAGAATAAAATTCAACAACCAGATTAGGTTCCATTTGCACAGCATAAGGAACATCTGCAAAAGCAGGAATACGTGTAAAGGTTGCTTTCATCTGTTTATGATCTGCTTCAATATAATCAGGGACATCACGTTCTGCCAATTGCACTGATTCTAACACTAAAACAAGTTGTTTCGATTTTTCCCGAACCTCAATAACATCACCGGGTTTACAACGATAAGATTGAATGTTTGTGCGCCGCCCATTGACATTAACATGACCGTGATTGATAAATTGGCGAGAAGCAAAAATCGTAGGTACGAATTTTGCACGATAAACAACAGCATCCAAACGTGATTCTAACAGACCGATAAGATTTTCACCAGTATCGCCCCGTCGACGAGCAGCTTCTTCATAGGTTTTATGAAATTGTTTTTCTGAAATATCTCCATAAAACCCTTTCAATTTCTGTTTAGCGCGCAACTGCACCCCATAGTCAGAAAGTTTTCCTTTACGACGCTGTCCATGCTGACCTGGACCATAATCACGACGATTGACAGGAGATTTTGGACGCCCCCAAATATTTTCTCCCATACGACGGTCAATTTTATACTTTGTTGTTTCGCGTTTACTCATCGCATTTCCTTATAAAATAAAACACGAGATCTTAAGACCCCAAGGAAACGCGCCCTCCTCTGCCTTTAAATACTAAAGACTGACAGAATACCTTAACATATCAATATGCAAAGTTATCCACGGGACACGTCAATTAATGCTATTTTCTTGAAAAAATAGCTAGATCATCATTATTGGTCTCGTAACCCAAAGTCAACTCCTTTCATGAGTTTTAAGCCAAATCCTTTAAACAAATTCTCCGTTAAAGAAGTGATATTTTTTGATGTCAACAACGCAAAATCTTGATATTTCTTTATATATTGATGGTGTATCTTTCCCGACAATGGTAATAAAGATCTGATATGTTTGGCGATCGCTTTCGCCGGATCAATCCACTCAACGGACCATAAAGCATGTTCACGAAAGAAATTAATCAAAAAAGGATAATGTGTGCAGGCTAAAACAATAACATCCGTATATTGTCCATTTTTTTCCACAAAACATGGCAAGATTTCTTTTCTTAACTCTTCTGAATCGATAGATTTTCCCCGTAAATAATCTTCAGCAAGTCCAGCCAGCTTTTTACTTCCCACAAGCTGAACATGACACTGTCCAGCAAAAGAGTTAATTAATTCATTTGTATAAGCACGTTTAACTGTTCCAAGAGTCGCTAATACGGAAATAAAACCAGATTTTGTTTGTTCCGCAGCTGATTTAATTGCAGGAACCGTTCCTACAAAAGGGACATGAGGAAAATTCTGTCGTAAATCTGCTATCATCAGTGTAGAAACAGTGTTGCAAGCAATCACACATAAAGCTGGATTGTAACGTGTTAAAAGATTTGTAAAAATCTTCAAAATACGCTCTTTCAAAATATTTTCTTTCCAATTTCCATAAGGAAATCCTGCATCATCAGCAACATAGATAAATTGCATGTCGGGGATAAGAATACGCGCTTCCCTGAACACTGTTAAACCACCAATACCGCTATCAAAAAAAAGAACAGGTCGTTCATCCATTAGTTTTCACACTTATTTTTAATTTTTTTACGATCACGCTCTTCCGGTGCTCTACTCCCCCGTGGATATTGTGGCGAAAAATGATCCAAAGAAGATATAATGCCTCGCAATAAACGAACCTCAGGTTCACTAAAGTTAGCGCGCGTAAAAACAGAGCGCAAATTTGCAAGCATCACTTCTTTGCGTTCTGGGGGTCTAAAATACCCACGGATATTCAAAGCCTCTTCTAATTGAGATAAAAAACCATGAAATATTATTTTATTTGCAGGTTCCATCTCCGCGGCACGAAATGCCGTATCGCTGACATTCTCTAAACCAGTTTTCATCCATTCGTAAGACATTAAAAGAACCGCTTGCGCAATATTAAGTGACGCAAAAGCAGGATTAACTGGAAAAGTAATAATTTCATCAACAAGGCTGATTTCATCATTTTCTAGTCCCCATCTCTCTCTTCCAAAGACAATCCCGGTCTTATGTCCGATACTTTCACGCTGACGTAATACGCTTGCTGCTTCGACAGCACTTTTTACAGTTTTAAATCCACATCTTTCACGTGCTGTTGTGGCAAAAACATAGTGTAAATCTGCAATTGAATCACGCAATGTGTTAAAAATCACAGCGTTGTTAATGACATGATCAGCTTTACTTGCAGCAGCTCTAGCTTTTTCATTTGGAAACATTTCTCGAGGATTGACTAATCGAAGCTTAGAAAGCCCAAAATTTGCCATTGCCCTTGCGACCATACCAATGTTTTCAGGAAGCTGCGGTTCAACTAAAATAATAATGGGACCATTTGTTAAATTTTCACGATTCTTATTCGTTCCTGCCATCAATCTTACCTAGTTTCACTTAAACTATCTCCCTCTCCACTATTTTTTACGAAACCTTTTTCACAATACTCTAATGCTGTTTAATAATAAATTATAGACAATGTTATCTTTTCATTCAAAGATAATAGTTTCTAAACCTAATAATAAATTTTAAAAGCCATTAAAGTGAACGATATCGTAGCGTTTTTTACATCAATTTTATCTACTTTTAATAGGAAGCAGCCCCTGCAAATCATAATCTCAGTTGAATTATGAAATCATAAATCCTAAAAAAGGGATATGCACTTTATTCCCAAACTTTTTCCTGCAAAGCTTATCCGTCGTTATAAACGTTTCCTTGCAGATGTTCAACAAGATGATCAGCATGTCCTCACCGTGTCTGTACCTAATACAGGATCAATGCTTGGATTAACAGCTTTCAACTCCAATATTTGGCTTTCTTATCATAACAACATCAAACGAAAATATGCCTATCAATTAGAAATTATTGAAGCCGATAATACTTTGGTTGGCATTAATACGTCTTTACCCAATAAACTTGCGTTAGAAGCAATTCAAAACGGATTACTACCAGAATTAAATGGATATAAAACAATTTTAAAAGAACAACGCTATGGGACACAATCACGAATTGACTTTCTTTTACGTGATGACATTCTTCCTGATTGTTACCTAGAAGTCAAAAATGTTCATTTTATTCGTCAGAAAGGATTAGCAGAATTTCCTGATAGCGAAACAAAACGTGGTGCACGTCACCTTGATGAGCTCATAGAAGTTGTACAACAAGGAAAACGAGCTGCTATGCTTTATATTATTCAACGAGAAGATTGCTCAGCTTTTACAATTTGTCATGATCTTGATCCACTCTATGGACGTAAGTTTGATTTAGCATTAAAATCAGGAGTAGAATGTTATGCTGTAAAGTGTCATGTAAGTGTAGAAGGCATTTTTCCGATTCAGAGAGTAAAAATAGAAAATAGAAGAAACAATGACTGAGTATATCGAATATAATAAAATCCCTTTAAAGTTTAATGGAAAAATCCGCATTTTCGATGATTATGCTTTTGCTAAAATGCGTGAAGTTGGTCGTATTGCTGCAGAATGCCTTGATGCGCTTACAGATATTATTAAGCCGGGCGTTACTACGCAAGAAATAGATGATTTTGTATTTATTTTTGGAGCTAAGCGAGGAGCACTTCCTGCTGATCTAAATTATCATGGATACAGCCATTCATGCTGTACATCTATCAATCACGTTGTCTGCCATGGCATTCCCAATAAAAGACCTTTGCAAGAAGGTGATATTGTAAATGTTGATGTAACCTTTATCCTTGATGGTTGGCATGGGGATTCAAGCCGAATGTATCCTGTTGGAAAAATTAGACGTGCCGCAGAACGCTTGCTAAAAATAACCTATGAAAGTCTTATGAAAGGTATCGCTGTCGTTAAGCCTGGAGCAACGACGGGCGATATTGGTGCAGCCATTCAACAGTATGCAGAATCTGAACGCTGTTCAATTGTGAGAGACTTTTGCGGACATGGTATCGGCCAGCTTTTTCATGATGCTCCCAATATCCTCCATTATGGAAATCCTAGAGAAGGAATTGAATTAAAACAAGGTATGATGTTTACAATTGAGCCTATGATTAACCTTGGTAAACCACAAGTTAAGATTTTATCTGACGGTTGGACTGCTGTTACCCGTGACCGCTCTCTGACAGCACAATATGAACATACAATTGGTGTTACAAATGAAGGGTATGAAATATTTACACAATCTCCTAAAAATATTTTTTATATTCCAAATTCCCATACCTAACGCAATGTAGAGATGTTATGGCTAAAAAATTAAATCAAAAGGAAGATACTCAAAGTCATCACTTTGCATTAACATCGAGTTCTCCACTCACCCCAGTATCAGAAAGAAAAAGTGAAGAGCCTCAGAAAAACGCACAGCTTCATAAACATTATCAAGGCCATCGTGAACGTCTTCGGAAGCGCTATTTAAAGTCAAAAGGAAATGCAATTGAAGATTATGAATATCTTGAATTATTGCTTTTTCGCACAATACCCCGTGCAAACACAAAACCCATAGCTAAAAATTTGATAGCGCGTTTTGGTTCATTAGCTGATGTGTTGGGAGCGGATATTCACCGACTTCAAGAAATTCCAGGATGTGGTCCCGCCACTGCAGTTGATTTAAAAATTATTTCAGATGTTGCTGGACGTCTTGCTCGTGCGCAATTGTTTAAGCGCGATATTTTTTCATCATGGGATAAAGTGTTAGCGTATTGTAAAGCTGTTATGGCTCACGAAACACGTGAACAGTTTCGTATTTTGTTTCTTGATAAGAAAAACGGCTTACTTGCTGATGAGGTGCAACAAACTGGAACCATTGATCATACCCCTGTTTATCCTCGTGAAGTTATTTCTCGAGCTTTAGAGTTATCCGCATCAGGACTTATCTTAGTCCACAATCACCCTTCTGGCGATTCCACCCCCTCTAATGCAGATATAACAATGACATATAGATTAAAAGATGCAGCAAATGCATTAGGCATTATTATCCATGACCATCTTATTATTGCACGAAATAACCATACGAGTTTTAAAGCGTTAAAACTTATATAAATCTTATGGGATAAAAAAGACTTCATTCAACGATGAATAACGAATCAATTTTCTAAATCAATATCTAATATAGCCATTGAGAAATTATAGGAGAGCTCATCTTCATCTTCATCTCGATAGATAATGCCTAAAAACTCATCTCCCATATAAACCTCACAAGAATCACTCTTTTTAGGCCGTGCTCTGACTTGCAATGCTGAGTTTTGGAATATATTTTTAAAATAATTATCAAGTTTTTTTATTTCATCAGCATTCACTATGCTCTCCTGTTTTTTTGAAACGATTAAAATAATTGCGTGTCGTGCAAATAAGACACTCTTATGATTCTGTAAAGTCAGTAAAAAAGCATAATCTGAATATTTACTTAATATTACATATATTCACAACGTTCTTTATACATTCATAAAGAACGTTTACAAAAGGAGTCTATCATTATTAAATATACCCGTATAGATTAAAAAATGGCAAAAAAAAAACTGTATATTTTTAATAATTTTACTTTATCTCCAATTTTAGCATCTGTATTTAAAATGCATATTCGTAAGAATAAATTGATCAATAATTTATAATTTTGTTTATTTTATAAAAAATATAAATAAAAATATTTTTTATTTAAAACTACATTTTTTAGCAAAAAATATTTATTACATCATTCGAAAATAATTCTTTTTAATAACCTTTAAAGTATAATTATCTAATCTTAGAAGAATTACGTCTCTGAAAAATATACAAAATAAGCTAATAAGAGTTTATTTTTCTTTTCATTTTTTATAAAAACTTACGTCACAACAGAAAGATTTTTTAATAAGCTTTTTTCAATTTATACGAAATAAAAATATTGGGTATTTCTGTAAATTCTAAAAGCTATGAAGAGTTCTTATTTTATAGGATAACGAGAAAGAAAATCGATAACGCCTTTTTTATAAACTTTATCGCCTACAGCAAGCATATGATCTCGATCAGGAATTGATAAAGCTTCACCACAAGGCAACAAGGCTGCCAATGGCTCTGCATCACCGCCAATTTCATCTAATGAACCAACGGCAACAAGTGCTGGTTGTTTGATTTTGTAAACTTCAGACGCCGTTAACTCCTGTTTTGATGTAATGATACAAGCAGCAAGAGCACGCCTATCGCTTTTCGTTTGATCTGCAAATTTACGGAACATTAAACCGCGCGTATTGGTAATAGTGGAAATATCTTCTGCTAAAAGGGCCTCAGCAACAGGCTCCCAATTTCCTGCTCCCGTCACCATACCAATACCTAAACCACCAAAAATAACACTGTGTACATATGTTGGATGCAAAAGAGCCATGAAAGCACTAATACGAGCCCCCATAGAATATCCCATAACATGGGCTTTAGATAACTCTAAATGCTGCAGTAACTTTACTGCGTCGCCAGCCATAGCTTGAGGTGTATAAAAGATAGGATCATAACTTTTAACTGAATCTCCGTGACCGCGATTATCAAGAGCAATAACACGATATCCTGCTTCAGTGAGAATACGAAACCAACCCGTTGCATACCAATTCACCCGTGCAGAAGATCCAAAACCATGGATCAACAAAATAGGCGCGCCCTGCCCTTCTTCTCGATAAGCAAATCGCAAACCATTATATTCAAAAAAACGAATATCTTCAGCGGTCATTTTTTATTGCACTTTCCACAAAGTACAGGATGAATAACACGTTGTCCTTTTTGGATCTTTTTTTTAGAAACTTCACCAGCGTTAATTTCAAGTGCAAAAGCTGCAGGAACTTCTGATGAAATGGTATTTGTTGAAAGTGGCGAAGTATTTTCAATAATCGATACAATAATTCCCTCAGAGTTTAAGAAAATCATATCTAAAGGTAAAGGCGTATTTGCCATCCACATAAAAATTTTCTGCTCATCTCCGGATCGAGAACTTTTTAGCTGCTTAAAAAGCATTGCACGATCGCGTGGAAAATCAGTTCGATACATTAAACCAGCTGCTGCTTGAGATGGCGTAAAAGCAATCTCTACCTTATAAAAAACCGGACCTTGCTTTGTATGTATTTCTAAAGGAATCGGATGCACAGGAATCTCTATGGGCTCCTTTGCTACAACAACAGGCATATCTAACATAAAAAGCATCACCAATAAAACAATATACCCCTTTTTAAAAGGCTTTAACATTCTTGTCTCCACCACAGAAAAATTTTAAATTTTGTTTCTAAAATAAAAAGTACCAGAGTTTAAAAGTCAAAAAAAAAGGAGGATTGCTTCCTTGTTATTTTCTAGTTTTTTCAACGTAATATGCGAAATTTTCTTCATTTGGTTTATGGATTAACGAGAGCCATATTTTCTTTAAAAATCTACCTCTATAGCAATTTACGGAATAACCATCTTTAAAAATATAGAAAACACACTGATTTCACTCGTGAAATTCAATGCGTAGCTAAAGGAATGCCTATGTCCGGATAAATCTCTGCTGTCATTAAACCTTTTTCTCCTTTACCAAAACGTACAAGAACAACTTGGCCGGAACGAAGCTCTGCTAAACCAAAACGGCGCAATGTTTCCATATGAATAAAAATATCTTCTGTTCCTTGCCCTCGGCTAAGAAAACCGTATCCTTTGTCACGATTAAACCATTTAACAATTGCTCGTTCTAGTCCACTTTCTGGAGTAACAACAACATGGGTACGGGCAGGAACTTCTGATGGATGAATTGCTGAAGAACAATCTATGGATTTCACCTGAACGCACTTTAACCCTCGTTCAGTTTTTTCCACAGCACAAATGACTTTAGCTCCCTCTAAAGCTGTTTGAAAACCATCCCTTCGCATTACCGTAACATGCAATAATATATCTGGAAAATGAGGTAAATCAGGTACAATAAATCCATACCCCTTACTACCATCAAACCACTTAATGACACCACTGATTTCGATAATCTCCCCACAAGCACCTATACTATCCTCAGATGGGGAACAATCCTTTAATGCATCCTTACTCGTCATAATAACGTGATCCTGTAGCTTATAAATTGTACGATATTGATTCTCTAGGTTTAAGTAAACATTGCTCTTGTATCAACACGCAAGCCCCAAGATAAGATTTCCCCACATTGTCGTATCTTCTATGTTAATGTCAGAGAATATCAACGTGAATATTTATAAAACTATTTGATTGTACACTTTACATACCTTACAAGAAGTGCCCTACAAAAGAGATCATATAAAAGTTTTTTTACATAATGATATTTTGATTAATGTGTAACTTGCATGATGAAGAAGTTCAATATAAGGTGAAAAAACGACAATTCAATTAAGGAAAATGCGCAATGCAATTGAAGAAAATCCTTACGATAATCGCAGCATTTATGGCATTTACAGCAAATGTTTATGCGAGTGAACCTATTAAGATTGGTGTTTATCTTCCATTAAGTGGTCAAAATGCATTTGGAGGTCAGCTTGAAATTAGAGGTATAGAATTAGCCCATAAAAAAGTTCCAGAAATTTTAGGACGTAAAGTAGAACTTGTTATTATTGATAATAAGTCTGATAAAGTAGAAGCGGCTAATGCTGTTATGCGTTTAACAGCAAGTGAAAAAGTGAGTGGAATCATTGGTAGCTATGGTTCTTCGCTCTCGTTAGCAGGTGGTGAAATATCTGAAAAGGCAAAGACTCCAACCATTGCAACGTCCTCAACAAGTCCCCTTGTTACACAGGGTAAAAAATATTACTTTCGTGCTTGCTTTATTGATTCCTATCAAGGAGTAGGAATCGCAACTTATGTAAGCCAAACTTTACACGCAAAAAAGGCTGCTATCCTTAAAGATATTTCAAGCGATTATGCTATTGGTCTTGCAAGTTATTTTACGCGTGCTTTCAAAAAATTAGGTGGTGAAGTTATCTCAAATTTAAATTATAATTCTGGAGATCAGGACTTTTCAGCTGTTCTCACGCAAATTATCGCCCAGAAACCTGATATCTTATTCATTCCATCTTACTTTTCTGAAGGTGCTATCATCATGAAACAAGCACGAGAATTAGGGGCTAAATTTCAAATTATGGGTGGAGATGCTATGGATAATCCAGAAACCATTACGATTGCAGGAAAAGCTGCAGAAGGTTTCTTACATACGACACTTCCCTATAGTGAGGATATGCCAAATATGTCAGTAGCTGCGCAAGAATTCACAAAAGAATGGAAAAAAGCTTACCCAGACAAAGAGCCAAATATCAATTCTGTTTTGGGATACACGAGTTATATGATGTTCATGAAGGCTATTGAAAATGCTGGTAGCACTGATCGTGAAAAAATTACTATCGCACTTAGCCAATTAAAAGATTTTCCTACCCCCTTTGGGGATATGTCAATGGATGAAAATCATAATCCTAAAATTCCTATTGGTATCATTAAAATACAGGATGGAAAACGTGTTTATTTAGAAGAAGTTAAACCTGCTTTTTAATTAAAAAGTTGTGCTTATTAAAATGCAAGAATTGGTTGAGGATCTTTTTCTCAACCAAAAACTTAGAAATTTCTTATTGTCCTATGTAAATTAACAAATGTGGAAGGATGAGAGATGAGCACTGAAATGTTCATCCAGTACTTTTTTAATGCACTGGCATTGGGATCTCTTTATGGGCTTATTGCTATTGGCTACACCATGGTCTACGGTATACTGAGACTCATTAATTTTGCTCACGGTGATATCTTTATGCTGGGAGCATATTTTGTTTTCTTTTCCACAATTGGCTTTATGCCTGCTTGGGTAGCTTTTCTTCTTTTGTTCCTTGCTGCTCTTATTTATTATTCGGTATTTATAGGCTTTAAAAGGCGTCCTCCAATTTATTGGATTGCTGCTTTTTTAATTCTTGCGCTAGGATTTGTTTATTATTTTAAAATTTCCCCGCAAGACTTTACACCGATTTGGGTTTTAGCTCTTTGTTTTTCCATTTTTATTACAAGTGCTGTGGGTGTTGCTGTTGATCAATTTGCTTATAAACCTCTACGCCATGCTCCGCGTATTTCGGCACTTATCGGTGCAATTGGTGTTTCTTTTTTTATTGAAAATCTTGCTACTGTACTCTTTAGTGGTGTTCCGAAAGGTGTACAACAGCCAGACTTTCTTGTAACACCATTTTTATGGCATCTAGGATCAGGAGCAGATGGTATCATCAGAATTGCTCCCATGTCTCTGATCGTTCCCTTTGTGTCATTAATTCTTATTTTATTACTATTATGGATTATCCATAAAACAAAACCGGGTCTTGCTATGCGCGCAATCTCCCATGATATTGAAACAACACGTTTGATGGGTGTGTCTGTCAATAAAGTTATTGCGTTTACATTTGGAATAGGCTCAGCTCTTGCCGCCATAGCAGGCATTATGTGGTCTTTACGTTATCCTCAAATTCAGCCTTATATGGGTGTTCTTCCTGGTCTCAAAGCATTTATTGCTGCTGTTATCGGAGGTATTGGTTCGATACCAGGAGCAATGTTGGGAGGATTGTTATTAGGGTTTATTGAAATTATGATTATCGCATTTTTCCCCGCGCTATCTGGATATCGAGATGCCTTCGCTTTCATTTTATTGATTCTGATTCTATTGATATTGCCCACAGGATTAATGGGTAAAAGAAATCAGGAGAAAATCTAATGGCAAAGTCAGCGACAACTGTTTTATCGTGTATAAGTGTTTTAGTTCTCATAGGTTTTTTATTTTATGCTGATAGCCATTTTAATGACTATACGCTTCGTATCATCAATCTGATTGCTATTAATGCGATATTGGCAATTTCGCTTAATTTGATTTACGGTTTCACAGGTATGTTTTCTCTTGGACATGCTGGATTTATGGCTATTGGTGCTTATGTTTGCGCAATTTTACTTCTTTCCCCTGAACAAAAAGAAATGATGTGGATTCTTGATCCTATTGCTGAACCATTATATCATTTGCAGTTACCTTTTTTTATCGCTGTTGTCGTAAGTGGTTTGTGTGCTGCTGTTGTAGGTTTATTAATTGCTTTACCAATATTGCGTCTTGGTGGCGATTATCTTGGAATTGCAACATTAGGTTTTGCGGAAATTATTCGCATTGTCATTACGAACGCAACATCGCTCACAAATGGCTCTTTGGGAATCAAAGGAATACCTCAAAATGCAACATTATGGTGGAACTATGGTTGGCTAGCATTTACAGTTCTCTTTATTGTCCTCTTACTGCAAAGCAATACTGGTAACGTATTACGTGCTATCCGTGATGATGAAATAGCTGCGAAAACTATGGGAATTAATGCTTTTTTCTACCGTAGTTTTTCCTTTACTGTTGGAGCATTTTTTGCAGGTATAGGTGGCGCATTAATGGCGGCTCTTATTTCAACCATTGATCCAAAAATGTTTAATTTTCTTCTGACTTTTAATATTTTAATGATTGTTGTTGCTGGTGGTCTCGGTTCAATTACAGGGAGCATTATTGGCAGCATTATTATTACAGTCATGCTTGAATGGCTTCGTATCATTGAAAGTCCATTTGACTTAGGTTTTATACATATTCCAGAAACCCCAGGGCTTCGTATGGTTGTTTTTTCTCTTTTATTGCTGGTAATTATCTTGTTTTGGAGAAAAGGGTTAATGGGACAACGAGAATTTTCATGGAATGGAATTTATAGCTTTTTGACACGCAAAAAGCTTTCTAATACTGAGGGAAAGCTATGAACGACAATATCCTTTCACTCAATAATATTGTAATGCGTTTTGGCGGATTAGTTGCTGTAAATAATGTTAATATGGCAATTAAACGAGGAAGTATTACTGGATTAATTGGTCCCAATGGTGCTGGAAAAACAACAGTTTTCAATATGATTTCTGGATTTTATGCTCCTACAAGCGGCATCATTCTTTTTGATGAGAAAAAAATTTCTGGAGCGTCTCCTTATATTATCTGTAGAAGCCATATTGCCAGAACATTTCAAAATATTCGTCTTTTCTCAGGGTTAACGGTTTTGCAGAATGTTATGGTAGGAGCGCATGTTCGACAAAAATATCCTTGGTTTTCTTCAGCTCTCTTTTTTTCAAAAGCAATAAAAGAAAAGAAGGAAGTTTATAAAAATTCCTTGGAGCTCCTTGAACAGCTACAACTTGATCATCTTGCCAATCAATCGGCAACAGCTTTACCTTATGGTGTGCAACGACGTCTAGAAATTGCACGTGCGTTAGCCACAAAGCCCAAATTGCTTCTTCTTGATGAACCTGTTGCTGGCATGAATCCACAAGAAAGTGAAGATCTTAGAAAATTCATAGCAAAAGTGCAAAAAGACTTTGATCTTACAATTCTTCTTATTGAGCACGATATGAAAGTGGTTATGGGGCTTTGCCAACATATTTTGGTTATGGAATATGGCTGTTGCATTGCCAGTGGTACACCAGATGAAATTCGTAATAACCCTAAAGTTATTGAAGCTTATCTTGGCGGAGATGTTTATGGATATTCTTAAAATAAAAAATCTTTACGTTCATTATGGCGCCATTAAAGCTGTCCAAAATCTTTCTATGTCCATAAAGCGGGGCAGTATTGTCACTTTAATTGGAGCCAATGGTGCAGGAAAAAGCAGTATTGTACGTTCTATTACAGGGCTTAATCGCTCTGTTTATGGAGAAATTACCTATAATGGCAAATCTATTATTAAAAAATCACCAGAAGAGATTTTGCGATTAGGGATTGCTTTAAGCCCTGAAGGACGACGTATCATGCCCCATCTCACTGTTTTAGAGAATCTTCATCTAGGCGCTTATATTCGTCACGATAAGCAGGGAATTTCCCGTGATATTGAATGGATATTTGACCTTTTTCCGCGCCTACGTGAAAGAGCAAAACAGTTGGGAGGAACAATGTCAGGTGGTGAACAACAGATGGTTGCTGTGGGCCGTGCACTCATGAGCAATCCTGATATGGTCATATTAGATGAACCCTCGTTGGGGTTAGCACCACTTCTCGTTCGAGAAATTTTTTCGATTATTCGAAAAATTAATGATATGGGGAAAACTGTTCTTCTTATTGAACAAAATGCATTTGCTGCACTTTCCATAGCTGACTATGCTTATATTTTAGAGGTAGGACATATTTTATTTCACGGTGAAGGAAAAACTATGCTCTCTGATTCGCGTGTTAAAGAAGCCTATCTTGGTGGGTAAGACTACGAATTAAGGAAATAGAGCTCATTCCCTCCACCATTTAAAAGAGCATTTCTCATTAAGGATGAGAAATGCTCCTTTGTGAATTTTGACTATTACATCCACCATTTTTCTGCACTGAATATTCCTGCTTCTTGTTCAATAATGTGCGCTATCTGAAAAATGACTTCTTCAGAAAAAGGTTTACCAATCAATTGCAATCCTAGAGGTAAACCATTTGATGACAGACCAGCAGGAACAGAAATTCCTGGTAATCCAGCCATATTAACTGGTACAGTAAAAATATCATTAAGATACATTGCTACAGCATCATTTTTTATTTTTTCATCAGCAATACCAAAAGCAGATGTTGGTGTTGCTGGTGTCAAAATAGCATCAATGCCTGAAGCAAAACATTGATCAAAATCACGTTTTACGAGTGTTCTTACTTTTTGAGCTCTTAAATAACAGGCATCATAATAACCTGATGAAAGAACATAAGTCCCAACCAGAATGCGCCGTTTGACTTCATCACCAAAACCAACAGAACGCGTATTTTCATACATCTCAATGATGTCTTTCCCAGGCATGCGCAAACCAAAACGCACACCATCATAACGCGCTAAATTAGAAGAGGCTTCTGCAGGAGCTATAATGTAATAAGAAGGTAGAGCATATTTTGTATGGGGCAAAGAAATATCTTTAATCTCAGCACCTGCTTCTTTTAACCAATTTATTCCTTTTTGCCAAAGCTCAATAATTTCTGGAGACATTCCATCCACATGATATTCTTTTGGAATACCGATTTTCATTCCTTTGATTGATTGACCAAGATAACTTTCATAATCAGGAACTGGTAAATTGACGGAAGTAGAATCTTTTTCATCAAAAGAGGCCATTGATCTGAGTAAGATAGCACAATCACGAACATCTCTAGCAACAGGTCCAGCTTGATCAAGAGATGAAGCAAACGCGACAACGCCCCATCGCGAACAACGTCCATAAGTTGGCTTTATTCCCACAGTTCCAGTAAAAGCTGCTGGTTGACGTATTGAGCCACCTGTATCGGTTGCAGTTGCACCAGCACAAATTTGTGCAGCAACAGCGGCTGCGGATCCTCCCGAAGAACCACCGGGTACGAGTTTTTCATTTGAGCCTTTTTTTCTCCATGGACTAATAACGGGACCATAATATGATGTTTCGTTGGATGAGCCCATAGCAAACTCATCCATATTAAGTTTTCCTAACATCACAGCACCATCTTGCCATAAATTAGCCGTGACAGTTGATTCATAGTGCGGTTTAAAACCATCAAGGATATTTGAACAGGCTTGAGTATGAACACCATAGGTTGCAAAAAGATCTTTAATCCCCAAGGGAATTCCTTCCAAAAGCCCTCCCTGCCCTTTCGCTAAGCGACTGTCTGATTCAGCAGCCATTTTCATTGCCTGTTCTGCTGTTATTGTTACATAAGCATTCAAAGTTGGATTCGCCAACTCTATTGCTTGTAAATAAGCTTCCGTTAATTCTGTTGCTTTGAGATTTTTCTTTGTTAGAGCATCACGAGCTTGCGCAATTGTGAGAGTTGTTAAATCAGTCATATTGGTTCTCAAATTTCAAAAATATAAAAAGTTACTCAACAATTTTTGAGACAAGAAAAAAATTTTCTTCTGTAACAGGGGCATTGGCTACAATATCTGCTGCTTTATCGCCATCTGTAACACTATCTTCACGCATTCGTAGAGTCATCGGCATCACAGATGTTAATGGCTCAACCCCACTGACATTAACTTCATTCAATTGCTCTACAAAACCTAAAATAGCATTGAATTTTTTTGTCACAGGTTCTATCTCATCATCGTGGAGGGCAATCCTTGCTAAATGTGCTATCCGCTTGACTGTCTCTTGATCAACAGACATACTCTTTACGCCTTTCTGCTTTTTTGTTTATTTATTGATCTTTATTCTGGCTATACAAGGGTGCACTTGTAAGTGCAAGAATATTAGATAACATGAATAAAGAATATAACTATAGATCTGAAACATTAAAAAACGTATTATACCTTTATGACTGTTATTAATATAGATGAAGTTATAAAACATCTTTTGCCTAGACAAACAATAGCAGGCTTAGATTTAGGGACAAAAACTATCGGAATTGCGATTTCTGATATGGGGCTGACTGTCTCAAATCCGCGTCCTGTACTACAGCGAAAAAAATTTACAGAAGATGCTTACACACTTATTAAAATTTTTGACCGTGAAAATGTAGGCGTTATTATCATTGGCTTACCTCTTAACATGAATGGAAGCAGTGGCTCTCGTGTTCAAGCAACCAGAGCTTTTGTGAGTAATATGAAAGCTTATACAAAAATTCCATTTGTTTTTTGGGACGAACGTTTATCAACAATTGCTGCGGAACGGTCTCTTTTAGAAATGAATGTATCGCGCGCTAAAAGAGCAAGCCGTATTGATTCGGCCGCCGCCGCTTTTATATTACAAGGTGCTCTCAATAGAATTCAAAACTTTCATCATATGGAAGGATAGAGAACATTGAGCAAATGCCCTGCATTATATCGTGCAATGAGCATCCCGTAAGAAGATCTCCATTGTCCCCCAAGGCGGCTTTCCATATAGGCATTCGCAACATGTTCTATGTCTGTAGAACGTAATGCTGCTGCTGCTGCTGCATAAGCTACTTGTTCAACAAAAAATCTTCCTGCACCTTCATTTGCTGATGCCATATCATCTGCTGACCTAATAATTTCAATTGCTCGGGGTCCTGCTGGTCCAATATCAAGAGCAATTTTTTCCAACAATTTCTGAAACAATCCCGGTGCTTTTTCAGCAATAAGAATGGCATCCTTTACCAATTGATTAGCAGAACTATTTCTCACAATTCGCGCAGGCCCATTATGCAACATTTGTGATAATGGATTATTCTCTATAAAACTTTCAATACCAAGTTGTGCGATAATTTCACCAATAATAGGCACAACCAATTGACTTACATGATAAGCAATAATAGGTGTCATAATGCGGGCAAAAGCTGCTTCAGAACGGTCATTTGCTGCATTGTCAAATGCTCTCGCTAAACGCAAAACCAATGCTTGTGAGGCAGCTATATCTAATGCAATATCTGCAAAAATACGTTCTGTCAGTGGAGGTAAAGGCTGATTGGGGATTTTTTTCCGGAAAAAATCCATACCAAATTGAAGAGCCGCTCGTAAAACACCTGCCGATATGACAGATTGATCGAAACGCATCATCGTCTCGATATCTTTAATAACTTTAAGCCCTTCTCCAGCATTTCCCAAAAGCCAGCCATAACTGCCTTGGAAGTCGACAACCCCCTCTGGTGTTAAAAGTTCTCCAGAACGCTGAATTAAATGACGAATCGATATAGATCCATTTAATGCGCCATTTTCTTGTATGCGTGGAATAAAAAAACAACTTAAATGACCATCTAAATCTGCACTAACAAGATATCCGTCAGCGGTAGGATTAATAACGTTGGTTTTTACAACATTTAAACGATATAGATCACGTTCCATACTTTCATCGAAAGAAATTTTCTTAACACTTGGAAAATTGAAAGCGTATTTTTCAATATCGTCAAATGCACAAGTTAGAGAAGCAGCCTTTTTATGATGAATAGGTTTTGATGAGGAATCATATTGGCGTGATAAAAGTACATTTTGCCATTTTTTGAAGAGCTCAATATCACTAATTAAAACGGCAATAGCTGCACTCGTTATGATAACTTCATTCAAATGTCCTGTTTCTAAACCAGCAGATAAAGCTAAACGAATCGCACGCGCTTGATAGCGTACTCCATTTTCTGAGCTCGTATTTTCCCAAAGCGAGGTAACCAAACCTGCTTGTCTAGAATATTGTTGAAGAGCTTGATAGGAAGAATGGATCTCTAATCTTTCTGTTGGTTGCCCCCATTCATCATTATAGCATAGTAAAGGCTTATAATGATTCGCTAAGCAAGAAAGTTTCCATGCTTCTCGACTCGCGGCAAAATCCCCTATTTCTTCAAAACTTGCTAACAAAAATTTAGGCAAAGTAGAAGCAATACGAAACATAAGCGTATCGCTAAGAAATGTATTTTTTCGACGAGTATTTTGCGCAGATACAGCACTCATAGGTATATTCCTACATTCAAATCATTCATATCATAGACTATTTGTCTTTTTAGAGTTAAGAAACATTTATCATATTCAAACAAATGCTTGTTTAACCTGTTTAGAGAGAGATAAAGAAGAATGCTATGATGCAAGACAATTTTTTCCCACTTTTCCCTCATCAACATCTTTTAGCTATTAAAGATCTGAGTGTACAAGATCTTAATACATTGCTTGATCGTGCAGAAGCAAATATTATCCTTTCTAACAAAATTGATAAAATAAAATCTACTTTGCATGGACGGACTCAAATTAATCTCTTTTTTGAAGCCTCTACGCGAACACAATCTTCTTTTGAATTAGCGGGTAAAAGGCTAGGTGCACACGTGGTGAGTCTTGCGATCGACAACTCATCTGTAAAAAAGGGAGAAACATTACTTGATACTGCTACAACTCTCAATGCGATGAAGCCAGATATACTGGTTTTTCGCCATAACAGTGCAGGAGCGGCAGCTTTATTAGCACAAAAAGTTGATTGTTGTGTTATTAATGCAGGTGATGGTGCTCATGAACATCCAACCCAAGCTTTATTAGATGCTCTAACCATTAAAAAGGCAAAAGGTCGTATTGAAGGATTAACTGTTGCGATTTGCGGAGATATCTTACACTCACGTGTTGCCCGTTCCAATATCCTGTGTCTCAATGCTTTGGGTGCTCGTGTTCGTGCTGTTGCTCCCTCAACACTCTTACCCGCAAAAATTGCTCATATGAGTGTTGAGGTTTTTAACACGATGAAAGAAGGTCTTAAAAATGCTGACGTTATCATGATGTTGCGCTTACAGCATGAACGGATGACAGGCTCTTTTATTCCTTCTACGCGTGAATATTTCCATTATTTTGGCTTACATAAAGAAAATTTAGCCTATGCCAAAAATGATTCTATTATTCTGCACCCTGGACCAATAAACCGTGGTGTAGAGATTGCATCCGATATAGCAGATGGACCGCAAAGTATGATTCATACACAAGTAGAAATGGGAATTGCAGTGCGTATGGCTGTCATGGAGGCTTTATTAGATTCACGCGCAAAGATCAGTGGAGAAAAAAAATGATAAAACCAATTGTTTTTCAGAATGCTCGTATTATTGATCCTTCGCGCGCAATCGATGAAATTGGTACAGTTATTGTTAAAAATGGACGAATTATAGCCGCTGGAAAAGAAGCTCTGAATCAGGGATTCCCTGAAGAAGCAGAAGTTATTAACGCACAAAACAAAGCAATTCTCCCTGGACTTGTTGATGCGCGCGTTTTTGTTGAAGAATTAGGGAATGAACATTGTGAAACAATTACATCAGCAAGTTACACGGCCGCAGCAGGTGGTATTACTTCCTTTCTTATGATGCCAAACACGCATCCAGTTATTGATAATGTAGCACTCGTTAAATTTATTGCGCATACAGCACAGGAAATGTCATTGGTCAATATTTATCCCGTTGCTTCAATCACACAAGGTTTCAACGGACAAGAAATAACCGAATTTGGTTTGCTCAAAGATGCAGGAGCCGTTGCTTTTAGTGAAGGAAAAAAAACACTTCAAAATTCATCTGTTATACGGCGTGCAATGACTTATGCACGTGATTTTGATGTTCCATTGATACATGAAACGCAAGATAAAGATCTTACAGGGCAAGGTGTGATGAATGAAGGACTGCTTGCCAGTTGGCTTGGTCTTTCTGGCATCCCTCGCGAAGCAGAAGTTATCCCACTTGAAAGAGATCTGCGATTAGCAGTATTAACGCAAACACGTTATCACGCCGCTCAAATATCAACAGCACTCTCTGTTGATGCACTCCGTTTAGGTAAAAAACGCAGTGAGAAGATTTCAGCGGGTGTATCTATTAATCATTTATCTTTCAATGAAAATGACATTGGACAATATCACACCTCTTTTCGCTTAATGCCCCCATTGCGTACAGAAGAAGACCGTATAGCAATGATTGAAGCAATAAAGGATGGGACTATAGATGTTGTTGTCTCTTCTCATGATCCTCAGAGTATCGACAAAAAACATTTACCATTTAATGACGCGGCAGTTGGCGCTATTGGTATGGAGACCTTATTGAGCGCAGCTTTACGCCTTTATCATGATGAGAGCCTATCTCTTCTACGGATAACGGAACTTTTGTCAACGGCGCCTGCAAAGCTCTTTGGACTCAATGCAGGAACACTCAAAAAAGGGGCTCATGCAGACCTTATTGTGGTTGATCTTGAAGAACCATGGGTTGTTTCTAAAGAGAAGCTCTATTCACATTCAAAAAATACCCCTTTTGAGAATGCACGTTTTCAAGGACGCGTGATCCAGACTTTTGTGAAAGGGAAAAACGTTTTTAAACTTGATCAACAAACTTAATGAGATTCTTAATGAATGAAGCAGAAATATTTTTTCAGTCCACTCCATGGTTTATTTTCCTCGTATCTTATCTCATTGGCTCGATTCCATTTGGGCTTCTTTTTACGAAATTGTTCAAAATTGGTGATATAAGAACAATCGGTTCCGGCAATATTGGAGCAACAAATGTTTTACGAACAGGAAATAAAAAGCTTGCTGCTCTAACACTTCTTTGTGATATGTTAAAAGGAACTATCGTTGTTTTGATTATAAAGTTTTTTAGTAATCCGCTAGACAATAGTATCCTTGTTTCTCTAGCAGGTTTTTTTACTTTCTTAGGACATCTTTTCCCCGTATGGCTTAAATTTAAAGGTGGCAAAGGTGTTGCTACCTATCTAGGGGTCTGTTTAGGAATCTATTGGCCCGCAGCAATTATTTTTATTATTGTATGGAGTGCGATTTTTCTTCTCATGCGTTATTCTTCATTATCTGCGCTTATTGCTGTTACGATCACACCGATATTTGTTTTTTATTTTTCCGCTTCTTATTTCTATTGTATGCTGATTGTGATGAGCGTATTTGTGTTTATAAAACATTCTGCAAATATCAGTAGATTATTAATTGGGGAAGAAAGTAAGATTGGTACGCAACACGGAGATAAATAAAGGAATCCTGCTTACTGATCGTCAACGTCTAAGCTGGTTACGGTTATTGCGCAGTGAAAATATTGGAGCTGTTAGTTTTCGCAATCTCATTGATCATTATAAAACAGCAGAAAATGCTCTGGCAGCGCTGCCAGAGCTTAGTAGAAAAGGTGGTGGTTCTGTATCTATAAAAATAGCAAGCTTAGAAGATGCAGAAAAAGAAATGCAAGAAGCTGAAAGATTAGATATTCGGTTCATCGGTATGGGCGAACCAGACTATCCAGCTTTTCTTAAGGTTACAGAAGCCCCTCCGCCGCTTATTGCTATCAAAGGTAATATTTCAATTTTTCAAAAAACTTCTATTGGAATTATAGGTTCTCGAAATGCTTCAGCTGCTGGGAAAAAGCTTACGGCTCAATTTGCGCGTTTTCTCGGAGAAGCAGACTTTGTAACAATTTCTGGGCTCGCTCGTGGAATTGATAGCGTTGCGCATCAAGCAAGTTTAAAAACAGGAACTGTTGCAGTCATGGCTGGAGGAATTGATCATATCTATCCTCCTGAAAATAAAAAGTTGCACGAAGATATTATCGCCAACGGTGGAGCCATCATCAGCGAAATGCCCATTTCTTGGAAGCCGCGTGCTATCGATTTTCCAAGAAGAAACCGTATTATTGCAGCTCTATCACTTGGTCTCTTGGTTGTAGAGGCAGCCCTGCGCTCAGGGTCCTTAATTACCGCACGTCAAGCAGCTGAAATGGGACGGTTAATTTTTGCCATTCCCGGTTCTCCACTTGATCCAAGATCTGTTGGTACAAACAATCTTATCAAAGACGGTGCTCTACTCACCACACATCCTTCTGACATTATAGAAACACTTACGCCATTAATTTCACCGCTTCCAAATTCGCAACTCAATTTTTTTGAGGAACCATCCTCTTTACAACTTGAAAAGGAGAATTTTAATTTAGCAGATGAAAAAAACAGCGATCTCTCTTTAGCAGATGATGATGCAGCACGTGCAGCAGTTCTCTCCGCTCTTTCAACAACGCCAATCGACTTAGACACACTCAGTATCCACTCAGGTGTTTCACTCCCAGCTCTCTACCTCTTGTTGGTAGAACTCGACCTTGCTGGAAAGCTTATTCGACACTCTGGTGGTTGTGTGTCATTGTCGAATCTTGATCTTCCCCAAGAGCCTCAGCACTATTAATAATGCTTTGCCCTTCTTTGGCAACCATATCCAAAAGCAATGCTAAAAGCGGACTGTGCGCCTGACGCGCCATCTGATTCATTTGCTTTGACATGTCTGTAATATATTGGATAACTTTTAAATGATTTATAAACATAATCCTCTATCCTTGAGCATTTCCCCTCCTACCTCTCAATAGACGTTATCTTAGTATTTCGCCGTATGTTTTTGTAATAACAGTGGAAAATAAATCGTGTAATTCTATATAGGGTGTACTCTAATAATGACAATCATAAGTTGTACAATATTCATGTTTTTTATATGGCTAATATTTTTTTATGTGCTCTTAAGCAATTGGCATTAGCTATTCGCGTAAAAGGCGTTTATAAAAAAATTTTTATTTCAATATTTGGGTAAAATTATGAATATCGTTATCGTTGAATCTCCAGCAAAAGCAAAAACAATTAATAAATATCTTGGATCTCAATACAAAGTTGTCGCATCATTTGGACATGTTCGTGATTTGCCTGCAAAAGATGGTTCTGTTTTACCGGATCAAGATTTTTCTATGAAATGGGATATAGATTCTGCTGCCGCTAAACGTTTAAATGAAATAGCAAAAGCCGTTAAAGAAGCCGATAGCCTTATATTAGCAACAGACCCTGATCGTGAAGGGGAAGCTATTTCATGGCATATTCTGGATGTTCTCCGTCAAAAAAAAGTTTTAAAAGATAAACCTATTAAAAGAGTTGTCTTCAATGCCATCACCAAAAAGTCTGTGCTTGATGCTATGAATAATCCACGTGATATTGATACATCCCTTGTCGATGCTTATCTTGCACGTCGTGCTCTCGATTATCTCGTTGGTTTTACACTTTCACCTGTTTTATGGCGTAAACTCCCTGGTGCGCGTTCAGCAGGACGCGTTCAATCGGTTGCTTTGCGTATTATTTGTGATCGTGAATCAGAAATAGAACATTTTATCAAAGAAGATTATTGGTCCATTACAACACAGTTAAAAACCATCCGAAATGATAGTTTCCAAGCAAGATTGACAATGTTTAATCAAAGAAAAATAGGCAAGCTTGATATTCAATCTCAAGAACAAGCAGACCAAATTCGCTTTATGCTGGAGAAAGCTCAATATCATACACTCAGTGTTGAAGCAAAACCTACAAAGAGAAATCCTTTTCCTCCATTTACGACCTCTACACTACAACAAGCAGCTTCTTCAAAACTAGGTTTTTCAGCTTCTCGCACTATGCAAATTGCCCAAAAGCTTTATGAAGGCATTGAAATTAATGGTGAAACGGCAGGGCTTATTACTTATATGCGTACCGATGGTGTGCAGATAGCACCAGAGGCTATTGATTCAGCACGAAAAGTTATTCATGAAACTTTCGGAAAAGACTATATTCCTGAAAAGCCACGTTTTTATTCAACAAAGGCAAAAAATGCACAGGAAGCACATGAAGCGATCCGCCCAACAGATTTTCAACGCAATCCTAGTCAAGTCCGTAATTTTCTCGATAGCGATCAAGCAAAGCTCTATGATCTGATATGGAAGCGTGCCATTGCCAGCCAAATGCGCTCTGCTGACATTGAACGTACAACCGTTGAAATTGAAGCACAGCAAGGAGAAGAGCGTGCAAATCTACGGGCAACAGGATCTGTTGTTCGTTTTGATGGCTTTATTTCCGTCTACACGGATCAACGAGACGAAGAAAATAATGAAGAAAATGAAACAACACGTTTACCACAAATAAACACTGGTGAAGCACTTACAAAAGAAAAAGTTGAATCTGTACAACATACCACAGAGCCCCCTTCTCGTTATTCTGAAGCTTCATTAATTAAAAAGCTTGAGGAGTTAGGAATTGGTCGTCCTTCAACTTATGCATCCACATTAGCGACATTGTGTGACCGTGGATATATTGTCATTGATAAACGAAAGCTTATTCCCGATGCCAAGGGACGTATTGTTACAGCCTTTCTTGAAAATTTTTTTAATCGCTATGTAGAATATGGTTTCACAGCAGATCTTGAAGAAAAGCTGGATCTTATCTCTGATGGCAAACTTTCTTGGAAAGACGTATTGCGAGATTTTTGGGATGGATTTAATGCATCTATTAGCAATATCCAAGAACTCCGTATAACCAATGTTCTTGATGCTTTAAATGTAACATTAGCACCTCTCGCCTTTCCTGAACGCGAAGATGGAAGTGATGTGCGTTCCTGTCCTCTTTGTAAAAATGGTCAATTATCATTAAAACTTGGGCGTTATGGTGCTTTTGTTGGCTGTTCCAATTATCCCGAATGTAAATACACACACCAACTTGGTACAGATACTGGAGAAGAGAATGAAGCTGTACGCAATGATGAACCTGTTATACTTGGTATTGACCCTGAAACAGGAAAAGAGATCTCTCTTCGTAATGGCCGGTTTGGTCCCTATATTCAACTTGGTGAAAGCAAAGAAGTTAAGCGTGCAGGATTACCAAAAGAATGGCAGGCAGAAAATGTAACCCTTGATAAAGCCTTGGCTTTACTATCCCTTCCCCGTGAAATTGGCATTCATCCTGAAACCGGAAAAACAATCACGGCTACGATTGGACGATATGGTCCCTATCTTAGCCATAATGGAAAATCTGCGCGCCTTCTTCATGCAGATGAAGTTTTTGATATTGGTATCAATCGCGCTGTTACAGTATTAGCAGAACAACAAGAAAACAAAACCAGGCAAAGCAGAACAACACCTGAAGCATTGGCAACATTAGGAGAGCATCCCGAAGGAGGAACCATTACCGTGCGCAACGGGCGTTATGGTCCTTATGTCAATTGGGGTAAAATTAATGCAACATTGCCAAAAGATAAAGATCCCATTAGTGTAACACTTCCAGAGGCACTAGAACTTATATCGGCTAAAGCATCGAGTAAAAAAACAACTTCAAAAAGAGCTTCTTCTAAAACAAAAGCAAAAATAAAAGAGACATAAATTTTGGCTAAAGGTGAAAAAAACATAAAATATCTCTCTTCATTCAAGGGGAAAACTTTTCCCAATAAGGAAGCAATCCTTTCCTTTATAATTGAGAATCCTAACCACTCAAGTAAACGAGAAATCGCTAAAGCTTTTAACTTAAAAGGCGATTCTCGTATCTGGCTTAGAGATATGTTACGTGAGTTAAAGGATCAAAATCTCATATCTAAACACCACAAAAGAGCAATAAACAAAGGAAAATTACCCCCTGTTTCTTTAGTAAAAATTAGCGGACGTGATAAAGATGGAAGTTTTATTGCACAACCTCTTGAATGGGAAGATTCTCCAAAGCCCAATATTGAAATACACTCTTTTCATCACATAACAGGAAGTAATATTGGTGTTGGAGATCATATTCTTGTAAAAGTTTTTCGAAATAAAAATTCTGAAAGCTCAAGCCATCCTTATACGGGACGAATTATTCGTAAAATTGATGTATCTCCCAAAAGCGCATTTGCTATTGTACGAAAATTGGAAAATAATCAATGGCGCCTTGATCCTATAGACCGCAAAACCAATGAACTCATTGTTGAAATGTCTCCAGAAATGAAGATTCAAATTGGTGATCTCGTTGAAGTCGAAATAAAAAAAAATACTGGTTACGGATTAAAGAGCGCAAAAATAAAGAATGTTTTAGGGCACATTAAGAGTGAGAAAACACTCTCAATGATAGCGCTTCTTTCGAAAGGAATTCCTTATATTTTTCCTGAAAGTGTTCTTGAGCAAGCCAAACATATCAAAGCTGCCAATATGGATAATCGTGAAGATTGGCGACAATTACCCTTTATTACAATTGATCCACCAGATGCAAAAGACCATGATGATGCAGTTTATGCAACCAAGGATAAGGATCCAGCAAATAATGATGGTTGGATTATTATTGTAGCCATTGCAGATGTTTCTTATTATATCAAAACAGGAAGTGCTTTAGATAAAGAAGCATTGAAACGTGGAAATTCTGTTTATTTTCCCGATACCGTTGTGCCAATGTTACCTGAACGCCTTTCTCATGATTTATGTTCTCTGCGTGAAGGAAAAGAAAGACCAGCTTTAGCCGTTCGTATGATTTTTGATGCAAACGGTAATAAACGAAAACATAGTTTTCATCGTACTATGATTCGTGTAAGAGCCAAACTTTCTTATCAAGAAGTACAATTGGCAATTGAAGGTAATATAAATGAAAAAATAACCCCTCTTTTTGAGAGCATTTTGCACCCCTTATGGGAAGCCTATGCATGCCTTAAAGCTGCGCGAAATCGTCGCCAACCACTAGAATTAGAAATTGCAGAAAAAAAGATTATTCTTGATCAAAATGGATGCATAAAAGATGTTGTGAGTGAACCACAACTAGAAGCGCATCGTTTAATTGAAGAGTTTATGATACAAGCTAATATTGCAGCTTCTGAAACATTAAAACAACATCACCAGCCGCTCATTTATCGTATTCATGAAAAACCTTCTCTTGCTAAGCAAGAAATACTTCGGAGCTTTCTTCAAAGTTTGGGGATACCACTCTCCCGCGGAAGCGAACTTACCTCAGCGCGCCTTAATAGAATTTTAGAAAAGGTCGCTCATACTCAACAACAAGAACTAGTCAATCAAGTTATTTTGCGTTCACAATCACAAGCAGAGTACAACCCTAAAAATAGTGGCCATTTTGGTTTGAATTTGCAGAACTATACACATTTTACATCACCAATCCGTCGTTATGCTGATCTCATTATTCATCGAGCACTCATTAAAGCTCTCAAATTAGGAAATGATCAATTAACAGATACACAAGAACAAAATCTTGCAGAAATTGCTACGCAAGTTTCTTTATACGAACGCCGTGCAATGATGGCTGAAAGAGAAACGATTGATCGGCTTGTTGCTCACTATTTAACGAATAAAATCGGTCGTATTTTTACAGGCCGCATTTCCGGAGTTACAAAAGCAGGTCTTTTTATCTCACTTGATAAACTCAATACAGATGGTTTTGTCCATATTTCTACACTTAAAAATGATTATTATCATTTTGATGAAGCACAACATGTTCTTGTAGGACAGCGTAGCCATAAAGGCTATCAGCTCAGTGATGTTGTAGAAGTAAAACTTATAACGGTACAACCTTTTGCTGGCGCTTTATGCTTTGAACTGTTAACAAAACCTCGTCCAATAAAATTTTCACCGACATCCTACCATAAAAACAAATTAAAAAAACAAAAGTATACTTTTTATGGGAAAAGAAAAAATTAATCTTCTTGCCTCCATTAAATATAATATGAATAATAAATTCAATTTAAGAAATGGCTTATATTATATAATATTTATATTATTTTATATGTACAATCTTCTTTCTTTAGTATACAAGAGGGTAAATTTTATTGTTAAGTCTATAATAACCATATAAAAATCTTGCAGTTTTTTATACTTAGGAAATGAGAGAAACTGCAAAGGATAGTTTTGGCTCCCTTTCATTTCAGCTCATCTTTTCATTGTTTAAATAAACAAGAGTACCTTAAGCCATTTTCATGAAAAAAAAACCTTTTGACTCTCAAAATAATTCTTTGCGTGCAATTATTGCAGCTATTGCAACCATTGGCACTGTTGGAACAGCATTGGCAATGGGAACACAACTTGTCTCTCTTCTTATGGCAGAGAAAGGACTTTCCAACAGTACAATCGGCTATAGTGGAACAGTTGGTGGAATCGCCACAATTATTGCAGCTATTTTTACGTCTCGAATTGCCTTATGCTTAGGAATCGCTCAAACAATATTGCTTATGATGGCGATAGGATCTTTAAGTTTTTTAGGATTCTATTTTTTTGATCCCATATGGATTTGGTTTATTTTAAAGTTTATATTACATTTCAGCATGACAGTTATGTTTATCCTATCAGAGTTTTGGATCAACAGTTATGCTCCCCCAAAAAAACGCGGTTTGATCCTTTCTATTTATGCTATTGTCTTAGGATTAGGGTTTATAATAGGTCTAACGCTGCTAGCAAAAGTGGGAACACAAGGATTTATTCCTTTTGCTGTTGGATATAGCCTTATTATACTTGCTACTATACCAATTCTTACCGCTTGGAAATTAAGTCCAGAATTTCAAAAAAATCAATATATGCCATTTTTTCGTTATCTTTTTCACGTTCCAAGTGCAATGATGGCGGTCCTTGTTTACGGGGCCATTCAAATGGGCGTATTAACTCTTATAATACCCTTTAGTTTATCCATTGGTTATAATGAGAATGAAGCAGCACATTTTATGGCAACCCTTGCACTTGGGAATATTTTCCTCTTAATTCCTATCAGCATTATAAGCGACTACGCCAAAGATCGACGCTACCCGCTGATGAGTTGCGCTATTCTAGGTTTTATAGGAACTTTTATAGTACCATGGATTCTTCAATATCCATGGATTCTGATGCTTGATTTGTTTTTTCTGGGTGGTGTATCAGCGAGCCTTTATACAATTAGTCTTGCACATTTAGGAGCCCGTCTCAAGGGGCAAGAACTTGCTGCTGCTAATTCTGCTTTTATTTTTTGTTATGGAATTGGTATGCTCATCGGACCGACCTTTATCGGAAAATCCATGGATATCTTTAAACCCTTTGGTTTTTCAATAGCCATGGCTGTTTTTTTCGGTTTATATGTCATTTTGGTGTTTGTCCAACTTATGAGAAAATTAATCAGCTCTTGACTTTTTTGAGAACATCCGTAGTGTTGCCGGAAAATCTGATGATGTCGGAAATAAGTTTTGACAGCAATAATATTTTTTCAGTATAAATAGGGTATTTACATTATGGCTAAAGCAGCAACCATTAAGATCAAGCTTTTATCAACTGCAGATACTGGTTTTTTCTATGTAACAAAGAAAAACAGCCGTACAATGACAGATAAAATGAGCAAGCGTAAATATGATCCAGTTGTAAAAAAGCACGTTGAATTTAAGGAAACAAAAATTAAATAAATAAAATTATCATTGAATTGATAGATTTTATACTCCAAAAGAAATGTGGGAGTATTGCTCTTCAAAGTTATTTTTTGAGGGCTGTTTTTTATTTCCTTAAGTTTAAAAAGTTTACTTTAAAATTTGTTTTTGTACGGATTTGGATAAGTTGAATTATTATTTAAGTTGCTTACATATATTCTGCATGAGTATTTGATTATTGTGATATCTAACGAAAATTTTGTCATTAAAACGAGACATTGTTTCGTCATATGAATAAAGTTTCTCGGGTGAATTATAAACAATACTAAAATAGAGTTATAGTAATGTTAGCAGTTTCTTTATTTCATGAAAAAATCTTTTTCTCATTTTAATCTAAGAAGCTTTAATCTAAAAGTAATCGGTTTCAGTATTTTTGTTGCTGCTAGCATTCTTATCATTATGTCAGCTTATTTTAAGAAAACTCAGCGGTTGCCTCAAAAAGAAAAATTTTCTTCTCAAAACTCTGTTGAAGGAAATGCATTAATCATTGATGGCGATACCATTATGATTTCTTCAATTAAGATTCGACTAGCTGGAATTGATGCTCCTGAACTCCACCAATTTTGTGGAAAAAAGGAAGCGCGCTACCCTTGTGGGCTTGAGGCAAAAAAATATTTAGAAAAACTATTAAAAAATCAAACTGTTACATGTTACTGGCAAAAAACAGATAAATATCGCCGTATTCTTGCAACATGTAAAACAAAACAAGTTAGCAATATCAACGCAACACTTGTACATAATGGTTGGGCTGTAAATTATTATGAATACCCCAAAGAAGAGCAAGAAGCTAGAAAGAAAAAGAAAGGAATATGGGCATCAAGTTTTCAACGACCAAAAGAATGGCGCAAAGCAAATCCTCGCACAGAATAAAAAAAATATTTTTTAATTTTATTTACTAATGAAACAATGTAGCCCAATTATCAAACTTGAAAAAGAGATCTATTCCTGTCGTGTTTGCGTCCAACAACCCCATTATTTTCCTCCTCTTCCTCATGAACCAAACCCTGTCGTTTATTTATCCGATACTGCTTCGATTGCAATTGCAGGCCAAGCACCAGGGTTGCGTGTCCATGAAACTTCTATCCCTTTTAATGATCGCTCTGGCGAAAAATTGCGTAATTGGCTAGGTGTCACGAAAGAAGAATTTTATAATAAATCTCTCTTTGCTATTGTTCCTATGGGATTTTGTTTTCCAGGTTATGATAAAAATAAAGCTGATTTACCACCAAGACGTGAATGTCGAGAAATATGGCATGAAAAGATATTTCAGGCAATGCCTCAAATAAAGCTTGTTCTTGCCATTGGTCGTTATGCGCAAAAGTGGCACATTACAGAATTAAAACATAAAACCGTTTCTGCAACTGTTGGTGATTGGAGAAATATTCTTTCCATTCCTCAACCTCGAGGCTATAATGTTATGCCTTTGCCTCATCCGTCATGGCGAAATACTTCTTGGTTACAGAAAAATCCATGGTTTAACGATGAGCTTATTGTATATCTGCGTCGTTTAGTGCGTAAATTTTTATAAATTAAAATATTGAGAAGAAATATGGATCGTCTTGACCGAAAAATTTTACATCTTTTGCAAGAAAATGCGACACTTTCTGTTGCTGATATTGCTAAAAAAGTGGGACTTTCGACCACTCCTTGCTGGCGTAGGATTCAAAAACTTGAAGAAGATGGCGTCATTCAACGTCGTGTTGCTGTTCTTTCTCCAGAAAAAGTAAACGCACACGTCACTGTTTTTGTGTCTATTCGCACAAATACACATAGTCATGAATGGTTTAAGCGTTTTTCAAAAATTGTGCAAGAATTCCGTGAAGTCATTGAATTTTATCGAATGAGTGGAGATATTGACTATTTATTGCGTGTTGTTGTGCCCAACATTGAAGCTTATGATCTTTTTTATAAAAAATTAATTTCTAAAATTGACATCCGTGATGTCTCTTCTTCTTTCGCAATGGAACAGATTAAATATACAACAGAACTTCCACTTAATTATATTAAATTACACGACAAGACGCATGAACAAAGCTCTTAAGATTTTTTATATCCGTCTTATGATCTTTTAGGCATTCAAACTTTCTTGTTAAAAAAACACCATTTGTGCATGTGTTAAAACAGCAGCTTTGACAATACCAGCTGCCATAGCTGCTCCTGTCCCTTCACCAAGACGCATCCCCAAATCTAGAAGTGGTTCTTTGCCAATTTTTTTTAAAAGTTTACGATGAGCTGTCTCAGAAGAAACATGTCCAACAAGGGTATGATCAAGAGCTTTTGGATGTATTTTATAAAGGATCGCTGCTGCTGCTGTTGCCACAAAACCATCTAAAATAACGGGTATCTTTTCCATTCTTGCCGCTAAAATAGCACCAACCATAGCAGCAATTTCACGTCCTCCTAAGCGACGCATTATCTCAAAAGGATCATTTAAATGCTCCTTATGCAAGGAAACTGCTGCCTTAACCGCTGCTATTTTACGCTGATAAAAATCACCCTCCGATTCCATATCATATCCTGTCCACTCTTCAACGTCTCCACCAAACAATGCTAAACATAAAGCTGAAGCTATTGTTGTGTTTCCAATTCCCATTTCACCAATACATAAAAGATCTGTTCCACCAGCAATGGATTCCATTCCAAATGCCATTGTAGCAGCTGCACTTCTCTCGTCCATTGCAGCATCCTTGGTAATATTCATTGTTGGATATTCCAATGCTAAATCAAAAATTTTTAATCCCAGATCATAAGCGATACAAATTTGGTTGATAGCAGCACCGCCAGATGCAAAATTTTGTACCATTTTTTGTGTCATAGATTGTGGAAATGGTGTAATATTCTCCTCTACAATACCATGGTTTCCAGAAAAAATAGCAACCAAAGGTCGCGTTACTATAGGTTTTTCTGTACCTCTCCACCCCGCATACCAAACAGCAAGATCTCCTAGTTTTCCCAATGTTCCTTGCTCTTTTGTTAAGTTTTTTTGCCGTTTTTTTGCCAAAATTATAGAAAACTCATCAGCAACAGGTAAATTTGTAAGTAAAGCACGAAAATCATCAAATGGACTAGCGATCATAAGGATACCTTTTAAAATCTACAATGTTTATGAAAATCACGTCATATATACAGGATATGAATAATTTATTGTTTTTTTAACAGTGCTTTAAAAATGTTAAATACTATGAAAGCAATAATTTCTACATTCTATTTTCTACCCCAATAACAAACGTGCAAGATTCAAAATGTTATTAATATCTTATGACTACCTTTACAGTGATACCCTTAAGTTATTTTTTATTTAATAGGTATAATCAGCATGCCGTTTAATATATAAATTCTAACATTCTTATTCATAATAAAAGTTATAAACTTTCAAAAACTTATAAAATTAAAAGGATCAAAATTATCGCAAAGAAATCAAAACGCAAAGGATCTCAACTTTAATATATGTTAATTGTCTGACTGTTATTAAATGAGAGCATAAAAAGCTTCTTTTAAAGTACATATATCTGCGTTTGGTTTTGTCGCATCATTTGATAGTATTTGCCGCCATCGACGTGCCCCACCCCGCCCATGAAATAAACCAATCATGTGACGTGTCACATGAGAAAGCCGCCCCCCCGATGCAATATGTCGAGCTGCATAATCACACATAAGCTCAATAAGATCACTCTCACTTAGACTATTCTGCGACTCACCATAGAGTTCAAAATCAATATGTTTTAACAAAGTTGGATCATGATAAACTTGGCGACCAACCATGACAGCATCACAGAAAGTTAAGTGTTCTTTGATCTCATCAATCGATTTAATTCCACCATTTATCCCAATGAATTTATGAGGATATTGACGTTTTAATTTGTAAACCCTTTCATAATTAAGGGGCGGAATATTGCGATTTTCTTTCGGACTCAATCCTTGTAGCCATGCCTTGCGTGCATGTATCCAGAGCGCATCACATCCAGCATTCCAAACTTGATTAGCCAAAAGATCTAATGCTAATTCTTCATCTTGTTCGTCCACTCCAATCCGACATTTGACAGTTACAGGTACAGTAACCTCTTGTTTCATTGCTTCTACGGCATTTGCCACAATGTCTGGATGTAGCATCAAACAAGCTCCAAAGACACCTGCTTGAACACGATTTGATGGACAACCAACATTGAGATTTATTTCGTTGTAGCCAAAATCCTCAGCAATTCGTGCAGCTTCTGCTAACTTTTTCGGATCTGCCCCCCCTAATTGTAATGCAACTGGACGTTCTTTGTCGCTAAAAGCCAACAATTGTTCACGAACACCATGAATGACAGCATCTGCTACCATCATTTCCGTATAAAGGAGAGCTTTTTTCGTTAAAAGACGATAAAAAAACCTGCAATGTCGGTCTGTCCAGTCCAACATTGGTGCTACTGCAAATTTTATAGGCGATGGAAGGTTGTAAAATATCATGAGGGTATTACTCTCATGTCCTTATAGCTCTCTCTTTATACATAAAAAAATACTTACTTTTAGTTTACGGAAAATTTTATTCTCTTATACTATCATGAGTATAATAACAGCTCATTATTTTCAATTGATATCAAGGTTTACTACAATCAATCATGCCAAAACACAATATCGCATTTCTCATAGATTAGTGTTCAGGTATATAAACATGAAAAAAGAAGATTTTTACTATAATATAAAAAACTCATTTATAAGTTCTTCTTACGCTCTTCAAGCCTCTTCCCTTACATGATTTAGTACAGCGTTTAAGATAATAAATGCTAAACTAACACATTATACAATTTTTCATGATCGATTTAATTTTCTTTAGATTTTTTTAACTCATTGTGCAAATAAACGATACAGAAAGTAGCTTTATCTTCTCCTAAAGAAGAAAAAAACCTTATTTCACACGAATCTAATTATAAATTATTTTTTATCAATGAGTTCTTTTTGGTGATATTCTTAGATTTCACTTTATAAGATAGACAAATTTCATCTTAAATATTCTATCTAATTTTGCCATTTTGTGATTCTTGCAAAAAAAAACTAAAATCAGGGTATAGACAACCATTGCCTTTTTAATATCTATAACTAATATCAGTATCTCTCGAAGGAAAATATTTTACAATATTGCAGATACAATCTGTAAAATGAAATGATCATAAACGTTGTTCAATCTCTTGTTGGCTTTGCATATAGGAAGAAAGAGTATCAACCTCTTGTTCATTAAATAGGAGCCCCAGTTTTGAACGACGCCATAACACATCTTCACATACTTTAGCCCATTCTTTTTCCATCAACCATTTTACTTCTACTTCATAAAGCCCATGTCCGAAATTTTTTCCTTTATTTGCCTTACCATGTGCAAAGATCACCAATGCTTCCGTACCGTAAGAGCGTGCAAGCCTGCGATGTGTAAAAGCATCTAAATCTGGCATTAAAAGAGCAATCCTATTTTCGATTGTATCTAATTTGTTATAGGGAAAATCACCCCCTGGAAGTACTGCCTTAGCCGTCCATGATGCTCCCTTTTTACCAAGCTCTTTTTCAACAAATTTCATCGCATCTTCAGCCAACTTACGATAAGTTGTAATCTTTCCACCATAAAGATTAAGTATCTTTGGTGTCGTTCCTGTTCCCATTTCTTTAAAAACATAATCGCGCGTAATTTCTTGTGCTTTTGAAGCTCCATCATCATAGAGTGGACGAACTCCCGAGTAAGACCAGACAATCGTTTCAGGCAACACTGGTTGTATGAAATATTCACTGGCTGCTGCACAAATATAATCAATTTCTTTATCAGTAATATGAACGTCAGCCGGATCTCCTTGATAATTACAATCTGTTGTTCCAAGTAAGGTAAACTCTTCTTGATACGGAATAGCAAATATAATACGCCCATCACCATTTTGAAAAATATAAGCACGATCATGAGTATAAAGCTTGGGAACCAAAATATGAGAACCTCTAACAAGCCGTACTGGTGAATGTTCTTTACAATCTAATATGCTTGCTAAAACATGATCAATCCAAGGACCTGTCATATTCGCGACATAAGAAGCTGTGACACTATATTCTTTGCTACTTAACTTGTCTTGAAGAAAGATACGCCATTTATTGTCTTCTTTTTTTAAAGAGAGAACTTCTGTTCGTACTTTTATATCAGCTCCCCACTTTTCTGCATCACGAGCATTGCCAATAACTAAACGCGCATCATCTACTCTTGCATCAGAATATTCAAAACCTCTCTGATATTCTTTCTTCAGTGTAGAGCAAAATTTTTTTGAAAAATTAATCGTTTTACTGCGCCACAATTTCTGATTCCAATTCCCTAAATAATCATAAATAAAAAGTCCAAAACGCAACATCCAAGCAGGGCGCAATTCTTTATGATAAGGAAGGAGAAAACGCAAAGGACGCACAATATGTGGAGCCATACGTAAAATGATCTCGCGTTCTTTCAATGCTTCACGAACAAGTTTGAACTCATAGTGTTCAAGATAACGAAGCCCACCATGAATAAGCTTTGTTGACGCACTTGAGGTCCCAGATGCAAGATCGTTCATTTCAGCCAATCCCACTTTAAATCCGCGTCCTGCTGCATCTCTTGCCAATCCACAGCCGTTTATCCCTCCTCCAATGATAAACAGCTCATAATGTGTTGTGGTTTTCATAATTTCACTTTTCATTATTTTATTTTGTTTCTCAGTACTCAATAAATCAACAGGAAAAAATAATACAAGTGTTCTTCATTGTATTATCAACGTACTTTTTCCTAAAATAAACATGCACAAAAAGCTTTTGATACCCTTATACATCAAAACAACATTTGACAAATTAAAGAGAATTTTTTTATCTTTTACAAAACATAATCCTTACCAAGACAAGGTTTATCATATGAAATCTTTTTAGAGAAAAATTGATGTTTTTTCTCATTCTTAAAGATACACTATAACTAAATGCTTCATTGCACATAGATAGCGCTTTTCATATAGTTCACTCAATGACACCCTAAAAAATGTGAAGGTATACAAATGAATTATCACTCTCAAAACTCGAAAATAATACTTTTTTCAAAAATTTTAGTCATAGTTATGTCGAGTATTTTAATCTTTTTACCTTCTTTATCAAACGCAACATCACACTCAAAAACAGCAAATGATTTAAGCTTAGAAAAGCTTAAATCACAACTTTTGGAAGATTCTAGCTTTTTATCTAAGCTTAAAGAAAAAATGATACCACATACTGATTCTCATCATATTCAACAAATCGTCAGAGAGTATCTTCTTACTCATCCAGAAATTATGATTGAAATGCAGCTTATTCTTCAAGATAAGCTGGAAAAACAGAATGAATACGAAAACCAAAAACAAACTTCTGTCATTCATTCATTAGAAAAGGAAATTTTTCACTCTCCTCATGACGCTGTTTTGGGGAATCCAAATGGTAAAAAAATACTTGTTGATTTTTTTGATTACAATTGCAGATTTTGTAAAAGTGCCTATTCAGATATAGAAAGCTTGATAAAAGAATATCCAGATCTACGGGTTATTATCAAGGATTTACCGATTTTGGGATCTGATTCTATGGCGGCTCATACCGTTGCCTATGCATTTCGAAAACAATTTCCAGAAAAATATCCTCAGTTTCATAAAAAGCTTTTAATGCATCAAGGGCGTGCAAATGAAGCTAAAGCTATAAAAATAGCTGTTTCATTAGGAGCAGATGAAAAAAAACTACATAATGCAATAAAAGATCCCACTCTGCAAAACGCTTTTAAAGAAAACATTCAAATTGCCTCTGCACTTCATATTACGGGAACACCTTCTTACATCATTGGTAATAAAATATTCATCGGCGCAGCCAGACAAGATATTCTAAAACAAGCGATAGATAATACACAGTGAATACCTGATCCGTTTTAGGAAGAATACTGTAAATGAGGTAATTTTATGCTTTCTCTTTTTTGATAACAGGCTTATAAGTGCAATTTTACGTAAAGCAGATACAAGTTTTAAATTGCAAAGTATAATGATTTAAAGGAAATAAAAATCTTTAAAGCCTCAAAAGATGTCATCCCTAATCTAGAGATATTCGGTCATAAAATGAGATTCGGTCATAAAATGAGATAATGACGATCTTCATTGATCAAGGAGTTAGAAATAAAATGGCAACAAAAAAAATGGATTCGGCAAAAACCGCAATTGATACGAAAATTATTCGTGATCTTGCTGAAATTTTGAATGATACAAATTTAACGAACATTGAAGTTGAACAAGGGGAGCTTCGTATTTGTGTCTCACGCCAAAATACCTTAACTTCTTCTGAGCAAGCAATCTATGCCCCTGTTTCTACTCCTACTTTTTCTGTAACATCTTCTCCAGTTCCAACAGCTGAATCTCCTATACAATTTATCCAAGAAGATAAATCAAAAAACACAATAACCTCTCCAATGGTTGGAACAGCTTATCTTGCACCCTCACCAGGCGCACAACCTTTTGTAGAAGTAGGACAAAATGTTTCTGAAGGGGAGACATTACTTATTATTGAAGCCATGAAAACAATGAATCAAATTTCATCACCGCGCTCCGGTACGGTAACCACTGTTCTTGTCAAAGATGGTCAACCTGTTGAATTTGGTGAACCACTTATTATTGTTGAATAAAGCGAGGGGCAAACATGATTCGAAAAATCCTCATTGCTAATCGAGGAGAAATTGCTCTTCGCGTTTTACGTGCATGTAAAGAACTTGGCATAAAAACCGTGGCTGTTCACTCTACCGCTGATGCAGATGCAATGCATGTTCGTCTTGCTGACGAAAGTGTTTGTATTGGCCCTCCTCCCGCTCGTGATTCTTATTTGAGTATTCAGCAAATTATTGCTGCTTGTGAAATTACAGGAGCGGATGCTGTTCATCCAGGTTATGGCTTTCTTTCTGAAAATGCAAAATTTGCAGATGTTCTAGAAGCCCATGATATTACATTCATCGGTCCAACAGCTACTCATATCCGCATCATGGGCGATAAAATCGAAGCAAAGAAAACCGCCAAAAAACTTGGTATTCCTGTAGTTCCAGGTTCAGATGGAGCAGTCACTGAAGAATCAGATGCTTTACGCACTGCTCGTGAAATTGGTTATCCAGTTATTATAAAAGCTTCTGCCGGTGGTGGCGGACGTGGTATGAAAGTCGTTCATTCTGAACAAGAATTTTCTATAGCTCTCAAAACAACGCGTTCAGAAGCGAAAGCTGCTTTTGGTGATAACGCTGTTTACATAGAAAAATATTTAGAAAAACCCCGTCATATTGAAATTCAAGTCATAGGTGATGGTGCGGGAAATGCTATTCATTTAGGAGAACGCGATTGTTCACTTCAACGACGGCATCAAAAAGTATGGGAAGAAGCTACGTCACCTGCACTTAATGAAACTGAACGGAAAAAAATTGGAAATATTGTTGCAAATGCTTGTGCCCAACTTGGATATCGTGGAGCTGGTACTATTGAATTTCTTTATGAAAATGGCGAATTTTATTTTATTGAAATGAATACACGTTTACAAGTCGAGCATCCTGTAACTGAAGCAATTACAGGTATAGATTTAGTCCACGAACAAATCCATATTGCATCAGGCTGTAAACTTTCAGTGACACAAGATGAAGTCTGTTTTTCTGGTCATGCCATTGAATGCCGTATTAATGCAGAAGATCCTATTAACTTTACGCCATCACCTGGAACCATTACACATTTTCATACACCTGGAGGTTTAGGGATTCGTGTTGATTCAGGCGCTTATTCAGGTTATCGCATTCCTCCTTACTATGATAGCATGATTGGAAAGCTGATTGTTCATGGACGTACCCGTTTAGAATGTATGATGCGTTTACGGCGTGCTTTAGATGAATTTGTCGTCGATGGGATAAAAACTACACTGCCTCTTTTTCGCGATCTTATTAATAATCAAGATGTTGCTGATGGTAATTATAATATTCACTGGCTAGAAAATTACCTTGCTCATCAATCAAAGTCTTCAGATTCGTAATTCGATAGCAAAACGGTGCATTCTTATAAAAGATTCTATAAGATATCAACATAAGGATAGTTCCAACCTTGCTGTAAAAAGTGGAAAAAGGAAATAAATTGGTTATTTTTTATATAGTTTTCTTTTAATATACATAAAATTTAATAATTTTCTGTTTTCCTTTTTGTTAGTTTATGCTAACTCCTACATGGTTACGCCCTTATAGCTCAGTTGGTAGAGCACCTGATTTGTAATCAGGGGGTCGGGAGTTCGAGTCTCTCTGGGGGCACCATTTTATTTCTTGAACATATTGAAATATATAGATTTTTTCTTTAAATAGCCATTTTCAGACCACCTTTTAAACCACCTTCTACAGTTTATATAATTTTACCTAATTTGTTCTTATTTGCTCCTTATTTTTCTTTGGAGTGAAGGCTAAGATCTCTTTTTTTCTCCATCTCACTGCTCTCCCTAGCTTATATGGCTCCGGAAACAACCCCTGAAGCACCCAATTGCGAATCGTTGTTGTGGATACACTAAAAAGCTGTGCACACTCACGTGTCGTTACATATCTATCTCCATCATCAAATATCATCTCATTACCTTTCTCTTTTTTATATTAATTAAATGGGTGGGAGTGCTGGAAGGAGAGAGCACCCCCATAGGTTTAAGCAGCTTTTGCCAAAATCTTTTGCATCTCTTGTTCTATTTCCCCTAAAAAGATTTCGACCGCTTTATTGATCTCTTCAATGTGTTTCTCATCACGGAGGACGCGTTTGATTTTCATTCTCAAACCAGTAGATTTGCCTACAAAGTTTGGATTATAGCTCATGAAATCACACCATTTTCGTCCAGTGCATGCCATTTGGAATTGCATCTGTGCGATATATTCAGGCTTGATTTCGTCATAAATAAAAAAACGCAAATGCGTGGTTGATTGTGGACATTTGACTTCTATTAAACCGTCCTCTCCAATCAACCCATCAGGACTAGCCCCCGCCATTTCCATTTTGGGGTGTGGGATAAACCCGCATCTTGTGACTTCTGCGTCATAAATGAATTCATATTCTCTTAAGGCATCTTCTTCATGTTCGATACCCCATTGCATAGCAGGTGTTGTATAAGATTGGCTTATTTCCTCTATTAAGCGTTCTGTCATGAGTTTCGTTTTGTAGTCTTCATATTTGCTGGTAGGCAAGCCTTTAGCTGTCTTACTGAGTACGCTGTAGACATTAGATGCAGTGACTTTACCCAAGCGCGCTTGAAACCACTCTGCTGTCCTTTGTTCCATTTCACACCGCCGTTTCTTGTTGAGTTGGCGCATATTCGATATCTTGTATAGGTGCATCTAATTGCTTTTGTTGTGCTTTATTCATTTGCTTTCGTTGCTTTTTTTTCAAAGAAAACAAAGCGGTTTGTGCTTGTTTAAAAGACATATCTTTTAGATTTTTTACTCCTATGAAAGAGAGAAGCCTACTTTCTTCAGATTGTGTTTTTTTAATTAATTCTTTGATTTCATTCATCTGTTCAGAAGAGATACCCGCAAGAAGTGTTATTCCATCTGTATCGTCTTCTTTTCTTGCAACATTAAGAAGCATGCCTAAGAGATATCGACGTGCGTAGCTTATAGTAGAACCAACCGCTTGTACGTTGTTTTTACTCCCCGTAGCATCAAGGGGAAATGTTCCTTGTGTTGATATTTCATTGCCCGATATATGCTTTAAAGTCATTTCTACGGTTATACTATTTGAATTCTGGTCTTTGATACGAGAGAACAAGGCAAAGTGATGTTTTGCAAGAGGTTCTTTAATAGCATCAATATATTTATCAAGCGTTGTATAGGTGCTTTTAGTATGTGTATTAATGGCATTTTGTTCGATATTTTTATATTCCACTTGTATAGTAGAAAGATCACGGACAAAGTTTTGACGCTCTTGTCGTTCTATCTCCTTTTCTCGCAATTCAAGAAGGCTCTTGAGACGTTCCATATCGACATCATCTTTTAGAGCTCTTTCTAAAATCAGCTCCATAGCTGTAGATTTGACTTCACAATCGTTCGTTGTTTCCACTAATTCCGTTCGTGTGGTACTTAGTTCACTCATCTTGATTTCCTCCTATTTGAGCGCAATTCACCCGTGGCGTGAATCACGCTGGTGTTTAAAAATGTTGTTTGGTTGTTAGAGTTTGGATTTTATAGGTTGCATTATGTCTTCAGAAATTATGGTATCTACATAAGGCTCGTCTTTATACCCAGAGATAGTGATACAAAGTTCACCTAGATTGTGAGTATTTCTCACAACTAACTGTGCACACAAGGTAGGTTTAATTCCATATTTATACATGATTTATTTTTTCTCGTTTGTTGTGATACGGCTTTCTCCGCAGATCTCTGAATCTCCGTAAATTTTTGCGTCGCCATAAACTCTTGCATTGGGATAAACAATTGCATTTCCGTAAATCTGTGCGTTTTCAAAAATGCGACCACCACCATATACTCGGGCGTTATTATAAATTTTTGCATTGTCATAAATTTTTGAACCCCAAGTAACACAAGCATTATCATAGACCCAGCAATTGCCATCATGAGAGAGATTGCTTTCATTTTCTATAAAGCCCCCAAGGTCCCCAGCCTTAACATCATCAAAATCTCTTAAAGCACGAATGCGGTACAATGTATGGCAACTTACAATATCGGTGGTTTCATTAGTCAATTCGTATTTTTTCACCATGCTTTTTCTCCAGTGGACATGACGTTATCGCCATCAATATCCGCATCACGATAAATTTTTGCGTCGCCATAAATACGTGCATTACCGGAAACTGTTGCCATTCCATAAACTTCGGCAAAACCGTAAACATGTGCATTATGTTTAATTCGTGCACTACCATAAACTTCAGCATCATCATAAACTTGAGCATTATCGTAAACGCAAGCACAAGATAAGACGAATGCATTACCACCTACCCAGCAATTACCATGATGCGATAGGTTGTTTTCATGTTCTATAAAGCCGCCTAAATTACCTTTTTTAATAACTCCAAAGTCTCTTAAAGCGCGGATACGGTGAAGAGTTACCCCTTTAAACTCAGCTTTCTCATCAGTAAGTTCGTACTTCTTTTCCATTAGTTTGCTCCAGTAGATATTCTGCTATTGCTGCCAATCCAATCTTCACAACGTAAATCCGCATCACCGTAAATTTTTACATTTCCGTAAATGTGTGTATTACCGCCAACTTTTGCATTTCCATAAACGCTTGCCTTATCGTAAACATATGCTTCATAATAAACATGAGAATTGCCATAAACATGTGCATGATCAAAAACTTTAGCGTCACCGTAAACGTATGCATCACCGTAAATTTCTGCATAATTGTAAACTTTTGCTTCATCAGAAACGAGTGCATCTCCATAAACCCGCGCATCACCATAAACATAGGCATAACCGGAAATATGTGCATTTTGATAAACACGAGCATTATCATAAACCCTAGCATAATCTCCAACCCAACAATCGCCCCCATGACTAAGATTGCCTTCCTTTTCAATAAAACCGCCAAGGTCACCTTTTTTGACATTTCCAAAATCTTTTAATGCACGTATGCGGTAAAGCGTGCGTCCGCCAACTTCATCCATTTCATCAGTCAATTCGTATTTTTTTTCCATGATTTATCCCCCCTACCTTAAAATAGCGTCACTTCCATAAAATGCTGTATCGCCGGCTACTATGGCATTACCACGAACTTTTGCGTTATTATAAACTTCGGCATCATCATAAACCTTCGCATTTTCAGAGATATATGCATTTTGATAAATACAAGCATTGCCTCCAACCCAGCAATTATCATCATGGCTAAGATTCCATTCACTCTCGACAAAGCCTCCAAGGTCGCCTTCTTTGACATCATCAAAATCTTTTAAGGCGCGTATGCGATAAAGCGTTATTCCATCAATTTTGATTGTTTCATCAGTGAGTTTATATTTCTTTTTTATCATGATAACCTCCTCTTAATGCATGCTTTGTCTTTTAAGCTCTTGAGACAGCACACCAATTCCTTTTGCTGTGATTTTTGCGCAAGGAATGACTTTTTCTATTCCACTTGCGGTTTGAAGTGTGATAGTTGGACAATCCATAAGTTTCTTTTGGATTTTGTCTTGATAAGGTAGCAAATTTCCACCTGCTGCTCGTCTGTAAACCCAACCTTTTTGCTGTAAGAAGAGAATGAACTGTTTTGGTTGCATCTCGAGTATTTTAGCGGCTTCTGTAAGACCGAAGAGTCCATCATGGCGCTGTAAGCTTTCAAGAGCCATTGCCTTTGGTTTTAAATTTGCAATAATGTTATCTTTTTGTTCATTTTCATTTTTGAGATACGTTAAAACACCAAGCATAACTTGAGGACTTGAATAGTCGATTTGTGGTGTTACTACTTGCTTTTCCAATTCTTGCCAACGGTCTATAATCCTAGCACGTAATGTCATGCTGTAACCAGAAACTAAGATAAGGCATTCACGCTTAGGGAGGTTGTAACAGTTTTGGGGCTTACCCTGTTTATCTAAATAGGTGGATCCAAATTTGGATTGACCCCCTTCAGGATATAATTCTCCTAACATTTGCCGAATATCACGCATAATATGCGCATGTTGCTTACCACATAACTCTGCAATTTCACGACTAGACATCGTTTGAACTGTTGTGTTTTGAAAATTGTTTTCAGATATTGTAATAAAGTTTTGCATCATCACCCCCCTTAATTAAGAAAAACACAAGGTTTGATATAATATTCTGCCATAGTTTCTATGACGTTCTGCTTGAGCAATTTTCCTTGCTGCGTGAATTTTGAAGTAATGATTATCGGTTTTATCTGTTTCTATTTCAGATTTTGGACAAATCTTCTGTCTGTTCCATTCTTGTTTTGTAAAAACAAAATCCACGCCTTCTTTTAGATCAAGCTTTTCAACACAATCATTAAACCAAGTGGAAAAATCTTGTTTCAAATGTAAGTACCTATGCATTACATGGGCATTGACCATTTGGACATAACCGATTTTGTTGTCTACCTCGTTTTCAGGCGTGAGATATCCTTCACTATGAATATGAGTATCATGTGTGGTCATAAGTTTACTCTAATCAATTATTGATGGGAAAAAGGGAGGCGCTTTTAAAAGCGCCCTTTAGAATTTTTAAAGCACATCACAAGGACGCAAACGGTGTTGTTGTTCATAAGTACCGTAAATCTCATCATTATATTTTTCGTCTGCGATCTCGTCTAAAAGTTCTTGGTAAGCATCACTTTCGAGTACAAAGTCATGAACTTTACTCTCCTCGTGGAGATGTTCGATATTTTCTTTTACATATGCTTCTGCAATTTCTTCAGAGATATCTTCACAATTATTCTCAGAAGGATTGATGCGAAAGATTTGGATTGCATCATCTGCCTCGTCAATAATTTTTAGAACTTGGCTTTCATCCAGTGGTCCCGACCGACCAATGTTTTGATCATCATCATAGACAACTAATAAGATTTCATCAGAATTTATAAGAATTGGATTTTCCATAATTTCTCCTCCCTAACGCCTCTTGGCGATTGTTCGTGTTAATGTAATTTAATCTACACCAGATCGGCTTTTGCTTCTTCGTGATATGTTGTTATAGAGGAGTATACCGTAAAGGATTATTATGGTCAAGTCATTTTATGCTAAAATGGTTTTTTATAAATGAACTTTAATATTTATTACGAATCGGTTTGGGTATTGTAGCGTTCAGTGTAGAGGCATGATACTTCCTAGTATCCCGTAAAAAAATAAATCAGTTAGCTGTATTTGAAATTTATATGCAGGAAAAATTGGGGCAGTGTGCAGACAGAGCCAATCGATGGGTAGATAACGCCGTAGTTTTTTTATAAAAACTGCGGACGAACAAAAAAACCCCGCTTCAGCGGGGCATACATAGGTTGTTAGAATATCTTATAAATATTTTTTTGCTGTTTCTCTTATTCTGTCTGCAAAATCATAAATATTATCTAGCGTTTCAATACCGACTTTTTCATCAATATCAGTATCGAAAAGGGCTAGTTGCTTATGTTTTCTGTTAAAGTGCAGTCGAACCAACGGCTTTCTGTTATTATTGTCAATTAAAATGGCGCAGTACGACTTTGCATCTCTGATAACAATACGGTCGGCAGAAATAACTTCACGCGCAATTGCCTTGACAATCATGAAGCCTTCAACTTCCTCTTCGGTCGTTATTATGGCATGTTCATTACCAATAGATGTAGCAATATTATCTTGCTTGTCGGTTTCAGTTGTTGTTTGTAAAGCGCTAGAAAGCCGACTTTTTACCGCATCAGATATTACTTCGCGAAACGCATTTTTAGTAACACCTGTGAGCATTTCTAAGACATTAGCAGTCAGGCGCCCTTCATAAACATCCGCACAAGCAACACGAACAAAACCTTCGGACGGATTTTCTATTTCTTTTTGGATGTTTTGTTTTATTCCAGATACATATTTGAGCTGCTCGGCTGTCACCAATATATTTTCAATATTAAATGCTGAGCGTTCAAACTTTTTAAGCTCTGTAAGTACCACAGTATTGTATTCTATTACATCAAAAGTAAGGAATGGCCTATTATCGAGCTTGTTTGCAGCATCAAGATCTGTGTAAAAATGAAAAAATCGACCATTTGTCAAAATCGCGAATTTAGCATTCGTTACACTAAAGTATCGATATAATTGACTTAAATGCTTTGAACTCAATTCGCAAGATATCGGTTTGCACTCAAAAAGAATACGTATCTCACCGTCTATACGGATAGCATAGTCAACTTTTTCACCTTTTTTACCAACGGCATCAGCAGTAAACTCGGGAATGACTTCAAGTGGATCGAAAATATCATACCCAAGTGCGCGCAGAAATGGTAAAACGACCGCTGTTTTGACCGCTTCTTCAGTTAACATAGTATCTGAATGATTTTTGACTTTATCAGCTATTATTTTTAAGCTCTCGTCTACTGTCCCCATTCCCGCTTCTCCTTTGTTTTCAGGGTTTTCTTAAAATCCAAAGAACTTTCCCAACTACACGAATCTCCTCTCCATCAGTTGCCCCATTTATTTTGATAGGTTCTTGATGATTGGGTTCAGTACTTTCAGGCCATAGTTCAAATCCACTAATAGTTTGACGTATACGTTTAGCTGTACGCTCAATCATTTGACCATTGAATCGGCTGCGTTCAACTATCACGAGATCGTTAGGTTCCACATTAATGCCGGCTTTTATTATGTCTACGCAAATAAGTTGATCACCATCACGAGCAATTTTGTTAAGGCAGTTGCCCTCGATTTTTAAAGCAAATTGAAAGTGAGCTGGGTATTTTGAGGTGCTGGGTACATATTCTATGTCATCAAATCCAAAATCCATATCTTCGACCGACATCCACGAGCTAGCAGCAACTTTTCCTATCACCGGTATCATTCCAATAGCATTAGATATGGGATGTATTTCCTCGTTTTCTGGGAAAAGAAGATTAAACGGCTTTACACCAAGATGTGGTGCTAACTTTTCCGCCCACTCTTTGGTTAATTTTCGCTCACCTTTTTCAAGCCGTTTTATTTGAGGTTGCGTGGTACCAGCTTTTTCAGCCAATTTCACCTGTGTGAGTCCCAAATCTTTCCTCAATTTTTTAATTATATGCATGCTTTAAACCTTACACCAAAACTGCTTATTTAACAAAGTCCATAAAGGTATTTTTTATTGACTAAAACAGTCTTTTATGGTATTTATTTGAATTATGGAAAAATTGAAATCATATCTCACACGAAATAAACTATCTCAAGCCGAATTTGGGAAGCAAGTTGGCGTAGCACAGAGTACGATTAACAGGTATTTACGCGGCTTGCGGTTTCCTGAGCCTGAAATTGTCTTAAAGATTGAAAAGACAACCAATGGTATTGTTCGTCCCGTTGACTGGTATGTCGATTTATACCCACGCCCCTCTCTTGAAGAGGTGGGCGTGCCACTTACTACAGCTGATAACAAACACCCACAGCATCATTCACACTCTTAAAGAAGAAAGAAAGTAAAGATGGATTATGGTTTAGCGGCAATTATTATACTTTTTACGACCAATGTAATTACGGTTTTTTGTTTGTGGGCCTATCGTAAAGTTTTTTATTTATATCGTAAAAAAGAGCAAAGCTATGTAAATGTTTTGCAAAAATCATATTATACTTTTTATATTTTGAAAGATTTAATACAGGAAATAGGTTTTCCAGAAGGCTGTACAATCGTTTTTAATAATTCTGATTGGAATTTTTCTTTTGATGAAAACAACCATTTAATAGCCAAAAATTCTTTAGGACCAGAATTGTCCATAAAGATGCATGGCGACACAAAATATTTCAAAGAAAACTCTCAAAAAATTTTTGAAAAACACAATCGGTCCAAACATTAAATGTAACGAGATGAGGCATGCAGTGTATTTTTGAATTGAGTAAGTTCATTTTTTTTAATTTATGACTAAACGCTCTGTCATAGCAAACATATAAATACGTAGAGCCTTAAGGGGGGGATAATCATGGTTTTTAAAGCACATAAGAATGACATTGGTAAACCGCGTGTTGATCTTATTCCACCGTTGACACTGATTGAAATCGGTAGAGTTTTAGAGCTTGGAGAAAACAAATACGGTGCAAGCAATTGGCGTCATGGCATGAATTGGAGCCGTTTGTATGGAGCTTCTTTACGTCATTTATTAGCATGGTTTGGTGGAGAGAATAAGGATGGCGAGAGTAATTTATCACACTTGGCACATGCGGCTTGTTGCATTCTTTTTTTAATGGAATGCGAGGCAAAACGGATTGGCCGAGATGACCGCCCTAAAAGCAAAGAATAGAGATCAGAATGAGTTCGAATGAGATTTTAAAGCGGGCTTGGTAGTTTTGGGAGCTTTGCTTGTATGCGGAGCGATGTTGCGTGTTGTATTTTATTATCGCAACAAAGTCAAAGTTCTTAAAGAGCAGGTCTTGACTTTAAAAAGCAGCATAAAAACTCTTGATGAAGAATACGCGTGGTCAAGAAGTGCATCTTCAAAGGACGTGGCAAAGAGAACTAGTGATCTGAATATTGCAATTAAAGAACGCGATAGAGCGATAAAAGAACTACAACAAAGGACTGAAGAACATGAAAAGGCATTCAGAGATGTAAGTGAAGTAGTGATGGCACTAAAAGCAGATGTTCAATCACGTGACGAGGAAATTGAAAGACTAAGACAAGAGCTTAAGCAGCGTGAAGGTGCAGTAAAAACGCCGCCTCATAAGAAGAAAAGAAAGTGAGGGAAAAAAGATGAGTGTGACAGCGATAGCTTTGGGTATTGCATTTGTGATCTTTGATTTACTTATAATCTCCTTTGTTGTCTCGGAAATATTAGACAAAAAGAACGATAAACTCCGTGAGATCATTTCGAAAAAACATAAAATTTTACACGATTTGAAAATGCATATCTTCAAGAATGGGGTGGGAACATGAATCTAGGTGAATTAGTACTCTACTTATTCATATCAATAAATGCAGTGTTTTTTATTGCAATGATGGTTTTTATACTTTTAGTTGCGCCTATTTACATAGTGTATACTTCTGCTCAACCCGTCATAAAAAAGAAGAAAATTCTTAAGGAATTAGATGCTGAGATTGAGAGTTTAAAGCACAAGATTAATGAGAAGTAGGTACTGGTGATTTAGATGTCTCATACAATTCTTTGCCTTGATCTAGGGACTAAGACAGGCTGGGCGCTTCGTGATGCAGATGGTTTTATCACAAGTGATACAGAACATTTTCAATCACGCCGTTTTGAAGGCGGTGGCATGCGTTACTTGCGCTTTAAGAAATGGCTTACTGAACTAAAGAGGTCTGTTGATGAAATTGATGCAGTGTATTTTGAAGAGGTCCGCCGGCATGTGGGTACAGACGCTTCTCATGTTTATGGGGGCTTTCTAGCAACCTTAACAGCGTGGTGTGAACATCATCAGATACCATATGAAGGCATTCCTGTTGGCACAATTAAGAAGGCAACAACAGGAAAAGGCAACGCCTCAAAAGAAGAAATGATTAAGGCGGTATGTGCAAAAGGACATGTGCCTAAAGACGACAACGAAGCAGATGCTTTAGCAATTTTATATTTAGTTAAAGGAAAGGAGATTGGGGATGTCCAATAGAAATAAGTTTGTAACAATTAATGTAGAGAAGTGTCTTCTTGATATTGTTTTGTTACCAGCGATTGAATGCAATGTTTATCTCAGGTTGCGTTTGCAAATGCTCTACACTGGCGAACCTCTTATAAATAATTCACAAGGATTCTCTTATCTTACTAAATGTTCAGTAAAAAGATTTGAAAAGGCGTTAGATTATTTATTGAGGGTTGGAGTCATCATACGTTTAGAAGATGGTCGTTTGTGGAGTTCACAAGTTGAGGAGGAACTCAATAACTTCAATGAAGATCTAAATAATAA
>NZ_JBHIRN010000004.1:0-133733 GCF_042197205.1 Bartonella sp. AA2SXKL | reverse complement strand
TTATTATTTAGATCTTCATTGAAGTTATTGAGTTCCTCCTCAACTTGTGAACTCCACAAACGACCATCTTCTAAACGAATGATGTATCCCTCTTCTAGCAAAACATTCAATGCTGTCTCAAATTTCTTTACTGAATAACCAGTGTAATGAGCTAAAACTTTAATATTATAAAAAAGAGGTTCACCAGTACGAAGCATGCGAAATCGCAATCTCATATAGATATTACCTTCTACAGGAGGTAAATAATCGACGACCACCGCCCATTTATCGGCAAACAGTCTCGTCCATGGTATTTTACTGGACATGTATATCCCCTTCTTTCATCAAATATAAAATTGCTAAAGCATCTGCTTCGTTGTCGTCTTTAGGTACATGTCCTTTTGCACATACCGCCTTAATCATTTCTTCTTTTGAGGCGTTGCCTTTTCCTGTCGTCGCCTTCTTAATTGTGCCAACAGGAATGCCTTCATATGGTATCTGATGATGTTCACATCACGCTGTTAAGGTTGCTAGAAAGCCCCCATAAATATGAGAAGCATCTGTACCCACATGCCGGCGCACCTCTTCAAAATACACCGCGTCAATTTCATCAACAGATCTCTTTAGTTCAGTAAGCCACCGTTTAAAGCGTAAATAACGCATACCACCGCCTTCAAAACGGCGTGATTGAAAATCTTCTGTATCGCTTGTTATATGACCATCCGCACCACGTATCGCCCAGCCTGTCTTAGTCCCTAGATCAAGATATAAAATGGTTTGTGCGTTAGTGATCATAATCCCCCCTTAAGGCTCTACGTGTTTATATGTGTGCTATGACAGAGCGTGTTGTGATTGCTTGTCTTGAAAAAATGTTTATGAAAAAGTATCCTCCCAGCGATTCTAAAAAATTGGGGGGAGTTATGATGCAAGAATGGGTAGTTGATAAGGTTGTATTTTTATTGCACCGGATAAATGATAGTGCTGTATTTTTGCTGCACTGGATAAGTGATAATCTTACGATTGCTCCTATCATTGCTACGATAGTTACTGGAATGGTGACACTTTTTGTACAACAACGAAGCTTAAAAAAACAACTTAAAATCTTCCAACGACAAACTATAGCATCAGAAACCCAGACAGCTATTCTATTAGAAGATAAAAAAGCACGGGATTTGGGACCATATTTGAAATTGAAGGCAGTATTCTTCCCACAAAAATATGAAGGCACTTCACGCGTTAGGGTGAAATTGTGCATTAAAAATCTTACTAGAGAAGATATAATGATAAGGAATATACGCATATCGAAAAAAGTCCCTTTAAGTTTGTTAAAAATGCTTGCCCTTTCGTTAGATGGCCATCTAAAACTTCAGGTGAACACCTCGTCATTAAAAGAACAACTCCAAAACTCATTGCGTTATGTCCCCAAAATATAAAATCAAATGCTTCATCAGAGTTCGCTTTGAATTTTTTTATTATACGTGCTAAATGCTACACTTTTTTAGATTTCATAATTAGCTGCCGTAAGCCTAATTCCCGCAACATTGCAAATTTTACACTTGACCACACTTCGATTGTTAACCCAGAGGAAACATTCACTGTTCATTTTTGGGCCTCATATCCACGCTCAAAAGATACATATGACGAATTTGGCCCTGAATATTCCTTTTTGGCTGATAATCCTCATTTGTGGTTTTTTTGATGCCAAAATTAAAAGCATTCTCCTGCAAAAATAAAATCGATCAATCTTGGTTCTTCTTTTTTGTTGATTAACTCAATGATTTTATTGTTTAATTCATCAATAACTTTCATCTGTGAAGCTAACTTTAGCCTTTGGCTGTATAGCGTTTCATTTTTTTGCTTAATTAAAGAGGATAGGTTTTCAAGTACTACTTGCTGTTGTTCAATTGACTTATCTCGCTCTGCAAGAGTTGCTTCATGCCATCTCATCCAATTATCAAATTGTGACTTATGCCATTCTTCTTGTTTTGCAAGAACTTTTGTATGAGTTCTATGTCGTTTTATAAGATCTTCTATGCTACAATCACGATCCGGTATTTGTATAAATTCTTTCACAAACTTATCTCCATTCTCAATTTTCATATTACAACCTATTAATCTACAAAACTGTGTGTAGAGTTTCTTTAATATTCCGTTTCTCATGATCTTTCTTCTTTAAGAGTGTGAATGATGCTGTGGGTGTTTGTTGTTATCTGTAGAATTATTCATACGAATTGCCCCATCCGATGTTGTAAATTTCTCCGTTAAAGAAATCGTACTTTTTCCTTGTTCTGTTATTAAAAGAGAAACACCATGAGATTTATTCTCATACATATGAAGAAACCAATCTAGTGTAACCCAAGGTGGACCTTTGGATTCAGACAATTGGATAATTATGTTCCAATATTTTGGAGAAATACTATTGCGATCGCGCATTTTACGTGCAGCTTCATAGCTACAACCGATTTCCTTCGCAAATTGACCTATAGATCCCCAAGACTCAATCAAATTTTTGACATAAAAATTATTAACCATGATCAAAATAGTACATTACGTACAATTTTAAATCAAGATAAAATCGTACACAATGAATGAAAAAAATAGTGGATAATGTACGAATGAGTTATTTGCCAAAAGATAGACTTAAAATAGCGCGTAAAAATGCTGGGTATGCAACACCGAGCGAGGCTGCGCGCGCTATATCAGCTCTTAATCAAAATACTCTAATTAGTCATGAAAATGGAAATCGTCCTGTTTCTCGACAAAAAGCCGAACTCTATGGACAAGTATTTAACGTCGATCCGGGATGGATTTTATATGGTGAATCTCCTCAAGAAAATCCTAGTCTTAATATAAGTATTCCTCTTATTTCATGGATTAGTGCTGGAGAGTTAAGCGAGCAAGATGGGATAATGGATTTTTCAGATTATCCTATGACAGAAGCTGTTAATCTTCCTGCCGGTGAATGGATTGCATTGCGTGTAGATGGTGCATCCATGAATAAAATTAGTCCTCCAGATTCCATAATACTTGTAAATATGCGAGACAAAAAGCTTGTACCTAATGCCTGCTATGTAATTGCAGATGAAACTGGGCAAGCTACATATAAGCGATATAGACCAAATGATAATCCTCCTTTTCAGCCTGCTTCGTACGATAAAACAATAAAAGCTCCAAAACTTGAAGGTGCCATTTCTATAATAGGTCGTGTACGACGCACTATTCTTGACATGTAAGTACAATTAAGATTCTCTATTTAAGTTATCAATTAGATGCCATCAGCAAGTCATAGCAGATTATTGATTCTACAATAAACTGCATGCTTATTGATTCTTAAATTAGTCGATGATTCGTCATTTTTTATTTTTTTGAAAAAATAGTACACTTTGTACTCGACTGTATTTCATTCATATTGTACTAATATATCCATAAACCACGCACAAACAATCGCCAAGAGGCGTTAGGGAGGAGAAATTATGGAAAATCCAATTCTTATAAATTCTGATGAAATCTTATTAGTTGTCTATGATGATGATCAAAACATTGGTCGGTCGGGACCACTGGATGAAAGCCAAGTTCTAAAAATTATTGACGAGGCAGATGATGCAATCCAAATCTTTCGCATCAATCCTTCTGAGAATAATTGTGAAGATATCTCTGAAGAAATTGCAGAAGTATATGTAAAAGAAAATATCGAACATCTCCATGATGAGAGTAAAGTTCATGACTTTGTACGCGAAAGTGATGCTTACCAAGAACTTTTAGACGAAATCGCAGACGAAAAATATAATGATGAGATTTACGGTACTTACGAACAACAACACCGTTTGCGTCCTTGTGATGTGCTTTAAATTCTGAAGGGCGCATTTAAAAGCGCCCCCTTTCATTCATCAATCCCATCAACATGAGGTTCGTAATGGAAAAGCTTCTTGCTACTCAATACAATATTATCCAGCATCAAAAGGTTCAAACTATTAGCGCTCGTGATTTATATACCTTTTTAGAGGTAAAAACCGAGTTTAGAAAGTGGATAACAAACTGTATTAAAGAACTTAGCTTTAGAGAAGATGTCGACTTTGTACTTTCTACTAAAGAATTATCAAACTCCTCACGTGGAAATCCTTTTAAAGATTATGCTCTCACTTTAGACACAGCAAAACACATTGCCATTTGTGAACCTGGTCTCAAAGGTAAACAAGTGCGTGAATATTTTCTGAAATGCGAAAAAAAAGTAAATTCAAAAATCGATTATTCAAATCCTGAAACATTAGAAGATTTCTTAAGACATCTAAGACAGCAAATCAAGCACAATGACAATGTTGTCACAACGAATGGAGTGAAGCATGCATAATTTTATCACAACATCTGAAAGAAATTTTCAAAACACAACAGTTCAAACGATGTCTAGTCGTGAAATTGCAGAGTTATGCGGTAAGCAACATGCGCATATTATGCGTGATATTCGACAAATGTTAGGAGAATTATATCCTGAAGGGGGGCAATCCAAATTTGGATCCACCTATTTAGATAAACAGGGTAAGCCCCAAAACTGTTACAACCTCCCTAAACGCGAATGCCTCATTTTAGTTTCTGGTTACAGCATGACATTACGTGCTAGGATTATAGACCGTTGGCAAGAATTAGAAAAGCAAGCAGCAATACCACAAATCGACTACTCAAGTCCTCAAGTTATGCTTGGTGTTTTAACGTATCTCAAAAATGAAAATGAACAAAAAGATAACATTATTGCAAATTTAAAACCAAAGGCAATGGCTCTTGAAAGCTTACAGCGCCATGATGGACTCTTCGGTCTTACAGAAGCCGCTAAAATACTCGAGATGCAACCAAAACAGTTCATTCTCTTCTTACAGCAAAAAGGTTGGGTTTACAGACGAGCAGCAGGTGGAAATTTGCTACCTTATCAAGACAAAATCCAAAAGAAACTTATGGATTGTCCAACTATCACACTTCAAACCGCAAGTGGAATAGAAAAAGTCATTCCTTGCGCAAAAATCACAGCAAAAGGAATTGGTGTGCTGTCTCAAGAGCTTAAAAGACAAAGCATGCATTAAAAGCAACAATTATGGAAAAGAAATACGAATTTACTGATAAAATCGATATAGTTTATAAGCGCCGATTTTTTAATTTTTTATTTGACAAAATACTATCAGTATGTCTATTACCGAATCAGGTGCCTAGAAAACACCTTAAAATACCAAGCGGATTGGTTGCCGAAATAATCAGTCTTCTGAACATTAAAGATTTTGACTCATTATATGCTGTAGCATATAACGGTCTTGTCGGGTGTAGTTACACTATACAATACCCTCACGGGAAAGGTGTGACGACGGACTTGGTACCGTGTTTTCTAGCACCCGGCACTCTTTTAGAGTGTCAATAGAAAACCTCTATTACCAAGGAGTTCACAGTGAACACACTTATAGAAATTAAAGAAAGCACTGCTAATAGTGCTACCACTCAGACTATGTCGAGTCGTGAAATTGCAGAATTATGTGGTAAAGAACATCGGAATGTTATGCGGGATATTCGGCAAATACTCACTGAGCTCAAAATTGAGCTGAGTGAATTTGCAGGATTCTACAGAGATTCAATAGGTCGTACTCTTCCTTGCTACAATCTTCCCAAACGTGAGTGTTTAATTCTTGTTTCGGGTTACAGCACTGCTTTACGAGCAAAGATTATTGACCGCTGGCAAGAATTGGAAAGACAAGTAGCAACACCACAAATAAATCTTGCCAATGCTTTGGAAAATCCTCTTACGATTAAACAGCTCCTTTTAGAGAGTATCAATCAATTAGAAGACTTAAGAAATGAGGTGAGTACACTCAAGCCTAAAGCAGAAGCTTTGGAAGGTTTAAAACGCTCTGATGGTTTATTCGGTCTTATCGAAGCAGCGAAGATGTTGGAGGTGCGCCCAAAGGACTTAACCAATTACTTGCGTAAACATGATTGGGTGTATCGACGGGCTCCAGGGGCGCCTCTGTTACCTTATCAGGATAAAATCAAAAAAGGTTTCATGGACTGTCCTGCTATCACTATCCAAAGACCAGATGGTACAGAAAAGGTACTCCCTTCAACAAAAATCACATCCAGAGGATTGGCTTGTTTGAGAGAACAAATCTTTGGGGGTGTGCAATGAATACCAGTATCGACTTTTTATGTGATTTGTGGATAGCGTTGTCTCAGTTTATCAATTGTGAATACGTAGATGACAAAGACTGTAGTGACTTGGTTGACATCATGAGCATAGTAGAAAAAGCTTTGATTTTAAAACTTCAAGATGAAATTCCAAATATTACAAAGATTCTAGCAGTTTTAACGGATTTTGGAGATTCAGAGCTGCCCCATAGAATGGATTCTTTGTTGCGAGCTTATGATCCGAGTTTGCAGAAGCCCGTCACGAAAGCGGCTTAGTTTTAAACAATTGATTTCATCTCCTCGTCCTATAGGACGAGGAGGGGATTAAGTAACATAAAAAAGAGAAAGGTAATGAGATGATATTTGATGATGGAGATAGATATGTAACGACACGTGAGTGTGCACAGCTTTTTAGTGTATCCACAACAACGATTCGCAATTGGGTGCTTCAGGGTTTGTTTCCGGAGCCATATAAGCTAGGGAGAGCAGTGAGGTGGAGAAAGAAAAAGATCTTAGCCTTCACTCCAAAGAAAAATAAGGAGCAAATTAGATAAAATTATATAAACTGTAGAAGGTGGTCTAAAAATGGTTATTTAAAGAAAAAACTGTATATTTCAATATTTTAAACACAAAAAGTGGTGCCCAGACGCGGATTCGAACCACGGACACGCGGATTTTCAGTCCGCTGCTCTACCAACTGAGCTATCTGGGCATGCTTCATAAAAAATATAAAGCGTTTGCGGTTATAACATTAAAATTTTCTCTGTCCAGTCATCAAAAGAAAAATAATTGATTTTTTAATAAGTTTATCTCCCTATTCTAGAGCGTTATCAATGAATCTTTATCATAAAATAAATTTGATAGGTATATTGGACACTTTAGTGTATTGTTATTAGAATGCTGTCTTATCGTGGTGGTGATACGAAAAAAAGTTAAGAGAATCAATCGAGAAGAATGATTAAGAAAGATTTTTTTATAAAGTTTCCCTAAATTTTAAGCATACGAAATAATAGACAACATTTTTGACTTTTTTCTAAAAAGATTATTGATTAGTCTTTATAATAATTTGTTTTTCTTTATAAAGAAAGAGAAACATCTAAAAGGGGAGAAATAATGATAATGTTACAAAAACCAAGTAATCGTCCCAATAATACTAATTTTTCTTCAGGCCCTTGTAGCAAACGGCCTGGTTGGACTCTTGATGTTCTTAAAAATGCATTAGTTGGGCGTTCACATAGATCTAGAGAAGCAGAATTAAAACTTGCTGAAGTTGTTAATTTAACCCGTGAGATTCTTGAGGTTCCTTCTGATCATCGTATAGGAATTATGCCAGGATCAGATACCGGTGCTGTTGAGGCTGCTCTATGGTCTCTATTAGGTGAGCGTGGCATTGATATGGCAGCGTGGGAAAGTTTTGGGTTTGGGTGGAATAAAGATGTTGTCGAGCAATTAAAGCTTTCTGATGTGCGTCGTTTTGAAGCTCCTTATGGTGAAATACCAGATTTAACACAACTTGACTTTGATCGGGATGTTGTTTTTACATGGAATGGGACAACTTCTGGTGTGCGTATTCCTAATGCGGATTTCATTCCGCATAAGCGGGCTGGATTGACCATTTGTGATGCAACATCGGCAGCTTTTGCGCAATATCTTGATTTTTCAAAATTAGATGTTGTTACTTTTTCATGGCAGAAAGTTTTGGGAGGCGAGGCTGCACATGGTATGGTGATTTTAAGTCCTCGTGCTGTTGAGAGGCTTGAGAATCATGTTCCAGCTTGGCCTATGCCCCAACTTTTCTATATGACAAAAAATGGAAAATTGAACGAAGATATTTTTAAAGGAAAGATCATCAATACACCTTCTATGCTTTGTGTTGAGGATTTCCTTGATGGGTTGAAGTGGGCAAAATCTCTAGGAGGTGCAGCGGCATTAAGAGCACGGGTTGAAAAAAATTTTTCTGTACTTGATGCTTTTGTTCGCAAAACGCCATGGTTAGAATATTTGGCAAAAGATCCTGAAGTGCGTTCTAACACCGCTATTTGTTTAGATATTGTGGATCCAGTGATTACTGCTTTGGATACGGAAAGGCGAGTATCTTTTATAAAAGCGGTTGTGAAGCGTCTTGATGAGGAAGGGGTTGCTTATGATATCGGTTCGTATCGCGATGCTCCTCCTGGGCTTCGAATTTGGGCGGGTATAACAATTGAGGCTTCCGATCTTGAAATTTTAACACAATGGCTTGAGTGGGCGTTCCAAGTTGAAAAAGCACAGCTTTAAATAATTACGGGTGATTTTCAAAACGTGTTTTTAAACAAAAAAGGATACGAGAGATTATGATGATCTTTCATATTCTTGTATCAGACAAACAGCCTCTAAATATTACATGAATTGTAAAAGATTAAGACGGGGAATGAATGCTTTGTCAGGTGTTGGATACGCACAAATTAAAATCTCTAATGTTTTTACTTTTTGTAGCAAAATGACAGATTTAAAATATTTGGGTATTTGCTTATCTTTATTATCATAAATTTGAAAATTTAATCACTTGAAGATTGAGAAAAATCTGAAATGAGGAGTCGCACTTGCTTTAAGGTTTCGTTATAAAGAAGAGTTTGTTTTTGAATGCTGGTTTTTTTGACCAAACACGACGGAGAAAGTTATGGCCAATGTAGTTGTTGTCGGTACACAATGGGGTGATGAAGGCAAAGGTAAAATTGTAGATTGGTTGTCTGAGCGAGCAGATATCGTGGTGAGATATCAGGGGGGGCATAATGCTGGCCATACATTGGTTGTTGATGGAGTCAGTTATAAATTATCACTTTTACCGTCTGGTTTAGTGCGTGGCAAGTTATCAATTATTGGTAATGGTGTTGTTGTTGACCCTCATCATTTTGTTGCAGAAGTAAAAAAACTATGTAATCAGGGTGTAAAAATCACACCAGAAATTTTGCGTATTGCTGAAAATGCTCCTTTGATTCTTTCTTTGCATCGTGATCTTGATGCAATTCGAGAAAGCGGTTTATCTGGTTTAAAGATTGGTACAACAAAGCGCGGTATTGGACCGGCTTATGAAGATAAGGTGGGACGTCGTGCTATCCGAGTGATGGATTTAGCAGAAAAAGATACACTTATGGCTAAGATTGAGCGGCTTTTGAGGCATCATAATGCTTTGCGTCGTGGGATGGGTGTTTCAGAGATTGATTCTCGAGCACTTTATGATGAATTGATGCAAGTTGCGGATAAAATTTTGCCCTTTATGGATTGTACGTGGCGTCTTTTAGATGAAGGTTATCGAGGAGGGAAACACATTCTTTTTGAAGGTGCGCAAGGTGCTTTATTAGATAATGATTTTGGAACTTATCCTTATGTAACGTCATCTAATACAGTTGCTGGGCAAGCATGTACAGGTTCGGGGATGGGACCTGATGCAATTCATTATGTTTTGGGTATTGCAAAAGCTTATACTACACGTGTTGGAGAAGGGCCGTTCCCGACAGAGCAGATAAATGATATTGGTGAATTTCTAGGAGTGCGTGGACATGAATTTGGTGTTGTAACGGGTCGAAAGCGTCGATGTGGTTGGTTTGATGCTGTCTTAGTACGTCAGATGGTAACAATTTGCGGTGTTCAAGGTATAGCATTGACAAAACTTGATGTTTTAGATGGTTTGGATGAAATAAAAATTTGTATTGGTTATGAGCTTGATGGTAAAAGGATTGATTATTTACCTTCTTCCATGGGAGCTCAGGATCGGGTGAAGCCTATTTATGCAACATTAGAAGGTTGGAAGGAAGAAACAGCACATGCATTGAGGTGGGAAGATTTACCAGTGCAGGCTATTAAATATATACGCTATATTGAAGAACTGATTAATACAAAAGTGGCTTTATTATCCACAAGTCCAGAGCGTGAAGATACTATTCTTATTACGGATCCCTTTGTTAATTGATTATTGTTTTTAGATTTCTATATATGCTCTCTGTTCGTTTTTGTATCTTTTTACAAAAAAAGTTTTTAAGAGCACGTAAAAGAAAGGTGCAAAATAGCATTGTTTATTTTTCATATTCATTTTACATTATTGCAATAGTTGTACCAATATTAAATGGCAACCAATTTAGAAGGCTAAAATAAAGTTTTTTGGCTTTACTATTGATTTTTTCTCAGTTTAAGAGAGATTATAGAGGAAATGGTAGATTTCGTTGGAATCTTAAAAAAGACAATTAATGCACAAAATAATATTACACCACAAGTGCGTAAGCGGATTTATAAGCGGGCTACCGAAACACTAGAACATCAATTTGTAACAGCAAAAATACCACAAGCAATAGCGGATGAACAAAGAAAGATTCTTCAAAGTTCTATTGCAACTGTTGAAGGAGAATATTTAGCAGTTGAAAAGAAACGGCTTTCTTCAGTTATTGGGTGGAATCCCACAAATATAAATGAAGATAAGAAATATACAAAAAAAACTATATTACCAAAAAATAATGAATTGTCAGAGGTAAACATAAAAAGAAAGCAAGATTTTGTTACACGTTCAAAGGATAACAAGGTATTTGTTGAGCTTTGTGTATCAGATATACCAGATGCAGAACCTGTTAATATGGAGGCTGATGTGCCTTCTCAGCATGTTAATAGCAGTGTGTTAAAGATTTCTCCTTCGCAGGAAGATAATCCGCATATTGTTTCGCACATTTTTTCTCAGGCTTTACGTCGTGCTAATAAATCGTTAGTGCAAAGGCGTATTGTGATAAGTGCTGTTTCTGTTGTTAGTTTTGTTGTTTTACTTGTTGGTATTTTTTTTGTTGGTGAGCGTGTATTTGTATCAAATGATCATCAGTTTTTAGAAGAAAATCTTCAAGCTTCTCACAGAGTACCAAAGGCATTTCCAATTAAGAGAAAGTTAACACAACGCTTATTAGAGGATGGAAGTGAAATTGATGTTGGTTTAAAACAAGCGATAGATTCTTCGGATGAAGAAGTACTCTCAACAGTTGTTGATAGCAATTTGCAATCGCTTGAAAAATCAGGTGAAGCTGTTTTCTATCAAGCACGTACAAATTATGATGCAGAAAAGATAGCAACGGGAAGTGCTCGCTGGACGCTTATAAAAGAGTCTCAAGTGAAGGGGGCTCCAGAAGAAACAACTATACAAGGTGATATAACAATTCCTGATGAAGGGGTATCATTACGGTTAATTTTACGTCGTAATACCGATCAGTCATTTCCTGCTGCATATATTATGGACCTTGTTTTTATTCTTTCTGATAAATTTTCAGGTAAAGCTATAAGCAATGTTCAAGCATTAACCTTTAAAGCAAGTGAACAATCCATTGGACAGGCTTTAACAAGAACCATTGCTGCAAAGATTAACGATGACTTTTTTCTTGTCGCATTGAGTGGAAATCATCCATTTCTTGATCGAAATTTACAATTGATGCGAGAATTAGATTGGATGCGTTTGGTGTTAACGGATAAAAACGGGCGTATAAGTGAATTAACCTTTGCAAAAGGACCAACAGGTAAGTCTATTTTTAATGAAGTTATTGGACAATGGCTTGCACAACAAGATAAGTTAACAGTTCTTGGTCAAAAAAATAAAACATAGATGCAAAAAAATAAACGGCTGTGAAGAATTTTCTACGACCGTCTTTATCAATTATATACCAAATATATTAAATAAAGCTTTACATATCAATAACTTAAAGAATTCTATAGGCTGATTTACAAGTATAAAGCCAAGGCATGCTTTTTTTCATTTTCACATTTAAAGAATGTGCAAACCATTGGCTTTATACTTAACTCTAGGTTTTATACTTGACTTTGAGATAAAGTAGAATCTTTGATAGAGTTTTGCACTTTTTCAAATGCACGCATTTCAATTTGTCTTACTCGTTCTCGACTAATATTAAATTCACCAGAGAGTTCTTCTAGGGTTAGTGGTACATCGTTTAAACGACGCGCTTTAAATATACGCTTTTCGCGTTCATTGAGATTGTCCATGGCATTTATGAGCATGGAACGGCGATTTTCTAATTCACTTTTTTCAATTAAAATTTGTTCTTGATCGTTAGATTCATCCACCAACCAATCTTGCAACTCACTGTTTTCCCCTTCTTTTGTTCGAATTGGTGCGTTGAGTGAAGTGTCACCACCAAGCCTACGATTCATTGATACAACTTCATCTTCTGTGACATTCAACTGGATTGCAATTTTTTTCACTTGTTCTGCATTGAGATCGCCACTATCAAGTGCTTGAAGTTTACTTTTTAACTTACGAAGGTTGAAAAACAAACGCTTTTGATTAGCTGTTGTCCCCATTTTCACCAAACTCCAAGAGCGCAATACATATTCTTGGATTGATGCTTTAATCCACCATATTGCATAGGTTGCAAGACGAAAACCCCGCTCTGGTTCGAAACGTTTAACAGCTTGCATGAGTCCAACATTGCCTTCTGAAATGACTTCCCCAATGGGAAGTCCGTAGCCCCGATATCCCATCGCGATTTTAGCTACGAGACGCAAATGGCTGGTTACTAGCCTATGCGCAGCTTTTAGATCATTATGCTCACGGTAACGCTGAGCTAACATATATTCTTCTTTTGGCTCAAGCATTGGAAAACGACGCACTTCTTCCAAGTAACGGTTTAAAGCACCATCACCTGTCATTACTGATAATAAATTCATATGGGCCATATAGCACCCTCCTTTTGTTTGAATTCCCTGATAAGGCAAATTCTATGTTTTAGATAGCTAACTATCCTCATAACCTCACTCTAGCATATTTTTCAATTTTGTTCAAAAAAAGATATTTTATTGTGAAATCTTGAGAAGGGGAAAAGTTTCAATTCATTTTTTTTAAAAGTTTAATAAGTTTAGCCATATCTTGAGGCAGTGGTGCGGAAAACGACATAACTTTACCGGTAGAAGGATGTTCAAAAGTAAGACTTGCAGCATGGAGTGCATGTCGGTTGAATTGATCGATTGCATTTCTAATAGTGGAGTTGAATGTGTTTGATTTTGTTTTAAAAGCGTTTCCATAAACTGTATCGCCTATGAGTGGATGCCCAATATGAGTCATATGAACACGGATTTGATGGGTGCGTCCAGTTTCCAAGCGACATTCCAGAAGGCTAGCAAAAGATGTTGAGTCTGCATGAGAGCCATATTTTTCAAGCAGAGAAACATGTGTAACAGCATGACGAGCATAAGGGTTTTGGTTATGGATGACAGCTTGCTTTGTCCGGTTATGGGGCGAACGGCCAAGTGATGCATCAATTGTCCAGACATTGCGCTGAGGTGTTCCCCAAATCAAGGCATGGTAGCGTCGATCTAATGCGCAGGTACGTCCATGATCAGAAAATTGAGCACTGAGACTTTTATGAGCTAGATCATTTTTTGCAATAACCATAACACCGCTTGTATTTTTATCAAGACGATGGACAATACCAGGGCGTTTAACACCACCTATACCAGATAAACTATTCCCACAGTGGTAAATAAGGGCATTAACCAATGTACCGGTCCAATTGCCATTCCCAGGATGAACAACAAGACCAGCTGGTTTGTTAATAACAATGACATGATCATCTTCAAAAAGAATGTCCAATGCAATGGCTTCAGCGCTAGGTTCTGCATCACGAAGGTCCGGCATTTCCAATTCAATTATTTGGTTAGGTTTTAATTTTATTTTGGGTTCCTTTATGAATTGACCATCAATTTTAAGACAGCCTTCACGGATGAGAGTTTGCAAACGCGAACGTGAGAGCACATCATGATATTGTTTTGCGAGCCACTGATCAAGACGTTGCCCAAGAGCACCTTCATCCGTTATTTTCTGTATTACCATACGATTCCTATTAAGTTTTTAATAAGATTTTACCAGTACGAAATTGCTTTACTATCGAGAAATTCTTTAATTCCCCAATGTCCTCCTTCACGAGCGCGCCCAGAAAATTTTACACCTCCAAAGTAGCTTCCACTGGGTAATCCATGTCCATTAACTTCTACCATACCAGAGCGTACTTGTGCCGCAATACGACGACATTTGTTGCGATCTTGCGATTGAATATAGTTTGTAAGACCATACTCAGTCTCATTCGCTAAAGCGATGGCTTCTTCTTCTGTACTAAAAGAAAGAATCGAGAGAACTGGACCAAAGATTTCTTCTTTAAAAATACGCATATGAGGTTTTACATCAGCAAAGACTGTTGGACGGACATAATAACCGCGTTCCATTCCTTTCGGTAAACCAGTCCCGCCTGCAACAAGAGTTGCACCTTCATCAATTCCCGATTGGATAAGATCTTGAATTTTATCATATTGTTTTTTTGAAACAACGGGCCCAATATGATTTCCTTCTTGGCAGTTTGGTCCTACTTTTGTTGTTTCTGCAATATCTTTGGCTATTTTCACGGCTTTGTCATAGATGCTCTGTTCCACAAGCATACGAGTTGGTGCATTACAACTTTGTCCACTATTATAAAAGCAATGTCGTGCACCACGTTGAACAGCATCTGAGTCGGCATCAGCAAAGATAATATTCGCTCCTTTTCCCCCAAGTTCCAGACAGACTCTTTTTAAAGTAGCGCTGGCATTTTTAGAAATATCTTTTCCTGCTCTAGTTGAACCAGTAAAGCTGATCATTTCTAAATCTGAATGTGCAGAGAGGTAAGAGCCGACAGTCGCACCATCACCATTGATTAAATTAAAAACACCGGCTGGAAGTGCGGCTTCATCTAAAAATTCAGCAAAAAGCATAGCAGAAAGAGGCGCAATTTCAGAGGGCTTTAACACCATGGTACAGCCAGCCAAGAGAGCAGGAATAACTTTAAGAGTTACTTGATTCATGGGCCAATTCCATGGCGTAATTAATCCTACGACGCCGATAGGATCGTAGTGAAGGATTGCTTGCTCATTTCCCTTTATTAAAGTTTCTTGGAACGAAAACTCTTTATAAGCTTCGATAAAATTGCGAATATGGGAACTTCCGGTTGCAGTTTGCGCATTAAGCGCCATATCAATTGGTGCTCCCATTTCCATTGAAATGGTTTTTGCCATGTCTTTGGAACGTTTTTCGTAGATCTCTAGAATTTTTTCAACAAATCCAAGACGCTCATTTGGTGACGTTGTTTTCCATTTTTGAAAGGCTTCTTTAGCCGCATTAATTGCTTTATCAGCATCTTTTGTACTTCCAAGGCTAATGACAGCACAAGCCTCCTCTGTTGATGGATTAATGACGTCAAAATCGTGAGGAGTGCTTGGCTCATCCCATAGACCATTGATATAAAATTTCCGTTTATTAAACATAATTCACTCCCTTTTTTCTATTTATATTTATGTAATTATGATTGTCTTAGTCTAAGCCTTTTTAAACGAGGATAACAAGGATAATCTTATAAAAACGTGAGAAATTAGATTATATCGTGATAATTGAGCATGGAGAATTCAATAGAGCAATGCTTATTGTATTATTGAGACTAGTTTCTTTTATGAAAAGGGAGAGAAAGAGAGGCATAGACAATTTTCTTGAAGCTTTTTTATCATGAAGTTTTCTTCAAAACAAATGAAATACGAGCTCTATGACACCATAAACTGGGCAATTTATATCGTAAATATGCAAAAGGCAGATTATGAATATGCATTATGGCATTATTTTTTTCATTAAAAAGTAACCATCAGCAAAAGGTTATTAACCTTCGTATGATAGTTTCTACGAATTCTTTTTGAAAAGGTTATTTTTCTCATTGCTATAAATTTGTTGGGTGCCATGCATAATTCGAAAACAAAATCTATTTCTACGTCTTCTTTTTCTGATGATGGTACAAAAGGTGCATCAAGAGAAGATTTATCTGTTAAGATTACTGAGATATTTCCTTATCCGGAAGTGTGGAAAAAGGCATTTGCCCTCGGAAAAAACGTCCGTTTCACGAGAACCCCAGAAGTTGAGATTTTGCGTCGTCGTATAGAAACAGATCCAGTTTTTGCAAAACAGTTTAAAATTTTTACGAAGCAAGATCAAAAAAAAATTACAGATACAGATATTGTACGTTGTAACAAGAAAACAACAAATATTCTTTCGACAAAAAAAGTCATTAATCCTCAATCAATAGAGAATAAAACATCAGTTTGTCATTCAACGGTTCTGAAGCAGTTGTCACGACAAGCTATTCATATGCCGTCAGCAAATATTCCACTTGAGGAGGATAAACAAGAACATAAATTACAAGTGGAAAATGTGCTACAAAAAATAAAACCTGCGTTGCATCTTTCCGACGATGCATTTTTTGAGTGTGAATCTTTGATATTTGAACATGTGGAGACTCAAACATCAAAAGAGGATGGAACATCAATTGACACGACAAATGAAATTACACCGGATATTCCCACAGCCTTTGATGAGTCAATAACGGCTCTTTACCGTGTTCTTGAATACCGCTTTCCACAACTCTATGATTCAATTACATCAGAATCTCCAGCGGAAAGGATGCGAGGTGTTGAGAAAATTTCTGATTTAATGCATACAAATAATGATACTACTAAAGAGTGTCATTCTAAGCTTTCTGTTGAAGATTTTGCTCATACGTTAAGTAATACAGGGGCGTTAAGTGATGCAGGGGCTAGTATAGAGACTGAAAATACCAATAATATTGTCGCCAATAATACTGTTGATTGTATAAACAAAGCCGTCATAAAGAATTCAAAAGATTTTTCTGTGGTGCAAGCAAACAGTAAAACTAAAACATTGCAATCTACTCGTATGCCATTAGGTAATTATGATTCTGCTTTTATGCAAAATATTCAATCTATTGACTGTGATGTTTATGAATTTCCTCCGATCAACTTATTACAGGAACCTGTTTTTCATGAAGGTACGATGATTCCTCAAGAAACATTAGAACGTGGTGCTGGACTTTTGGAAAGTGTTTTGGAAGATTTTGGCATTAAGGGTGAAGTTATCCATGTTCATCCAGGGCCAGTGGTAACAATGTATGAATTTGAACCCGCTGCGGGTGTAAAATCATCACGCGTTATTAATCTTTCTGATGATATTGCGCGTTCTATGTCTGCTATTTCTACACGCGTTGCTGTAATTCCTGGACGGAATGTTATCGGGATTGAGTTACCCAATGCGGTTCGTGAAACCGTTTATTTACGGGAATTAATCCAAACACGTTCTTTTCGTGAAAGTGAATTTAAACTTGCTCTTGCTTTGGGGAAGGGGATTAATGGTGAACCGGTCATTGCAGAATTAGCAAAAATGCCTCATTTATTGGTTGCAGGAACAACAGGATCAGGCAAGTCTGTTGCAATTAATACAATGATTTTGTCGATTCTTTATCGTATGACACCAAAGCAGTGTCGTTTGATCATGGTTGATCCTAAAATGTTAGAGCTCTCTGTTTATGATGGCATTCCACATCTTTTAACACCCGTTGTCACAGATCCCAAAAAAGCAGTAACAGCTTTAAAATGGGCGGTTCGTGAAATGGAAGAGCGTTATCGTAAAATGGCTAAGTTGGGTGTGCGTAATATTGATGGTTTTAATGCACGCGTTGCACTTGCAGCTCAAAAAGGCGAAACAATCATGTGTACTGTTCAGTCGGGTTTTGATAAGGAAACAGGGGAAATGCTTTATCATGAAGAAGCCATGGATCTCACGCAGCTTCCTTATATTGTTGTGATTGTTGATGAGATGGCTGATCTTATGATGGTGGCAGGGAAAGAGATAGAGAATGCTATTCAGCGCTTAGCGCAAATGGCGCGTGCGGCAGGTATTCATCTTATTATGGCAACGCAACGTCCTTCTGTTGATGTTATCACAGGTACAATTAAAGCGAACTTTCCTACCCGCATTTCTTTTCAAGTAACATCAAAAATTGATAGTCGTACGATCTTGGGTGAACAAGGTGCTGAAACACTTTTAGGTCAGGGGGATATGCTTCATATGGCAGGTGGTGGACGCATTGTGCGCGTTCATGGACCTTTTGTTTCTGATGAAGAAGTTGAATCCATCGTTGCACATCTAAAAATGCAAGGTAAACCTGATTATTTAGCAACGGTAACAGATAATGAAGACGATAACAAAGAGGATAATTCTGCTGATTCAGCTGCTGGAAATTCTGAGGAAGAAAATTTTGATGAAGAGGGTGAGGAACTTTATAACCAAGCTGTAAAAATTGTTATGCGTGATAAAAAATGTTCAACATCTTATATTCAGCGCCGACTTTCAATCGGCTATAATAAAGCAGCTTCTCTTGTCGAGCGGATGGAAGAAAAAGGCATTGTTGGAGCCGCTAATCATGTTGGAAAACGTGAAATTCTACTCAATGAAGGAAAATAAACAAACACATTTAAAAATATGCAATTTTTAAAATATCTGACAGTCATTATTTAAATGTGCTTGTTTTATTTTTTTATATAATATTAAAAATTTAAATGGAGAGTAATAAAGCAAAAGCGATCTTTTGTATTAAGACTTCTGATGAGGTAAACAAGCTGATATCAAAGGAGATTATGAGATGTTTTTAACATTTCTAAATGATCTGGAATATAAAGAAATTAAACAAATCTTTATATGAAAACAGATAATTTGTGTTCTCTTTTTTACAGAGAAATTTTTTAATAAAATAGTGCGGTGGCATATTTTTTGTTTTTTCTTTTGTAGCGATTCTAATGAAAGAAAGATCTTTGGGAGATTATTGAGAGCATCATAAGAAAAATGCCCAATATGCAAGTTCTGTTGCATAGGATACTTTAAAGCGTCACGCTGAATTTATTATCATTTGATATTATTGGCTCAAGAAAGATGTTCTTACGAGAAGCTTTATTTGAAAAAGAGATTTTGATAATGCAGTATATTGATTTATAGTAATTTATCATTATTCACAGTGAATAAAAGTCTCAAACATTGTAAGATTTTCTCATTTCAAATCTGTTTCTGTTGAAACAATTAAAACCGTTTTCTTGCGTATCATAATAATGTAGGAGTAAAAAAGTTAAAAAATAAAAAGGCTGCTTATGAACGCCTTCAAATGCCGAGAACTATTGGTAACATTAGGGGCTGAAATTAGTATAATGATGGTACTAACCAGCTCTTTTATAAGTATAAAAATGGTAATGCACAATGCCTTGATATCCTCTATAGGGACTTTTACATTACACCATTTACAGATGACGTCGTAAAATAAGCTTGGGGATCTTGGGAGATATCTTTTCAAAAAAGGCGCATGAATGTGTAAAATAAGTGTATTCTTTTTGAGTACTATTTATGCGAGGGAGATGTTACCATTATTGTAACAAGATTTATTACATAATGGGTGAATAAGCAACAAGAGCTGGAAGCTTCTTTTTATTCTTGTTTTGTTGATGAAACAGTCAAAATTTTGCTACAGACAATTGATATGAGATATCAAGTTATTTTAACCAGAATAGATAATTGTAAACAAATTAGCATTATTCATTTGAGAGTAAATTCAACACTTTTTAGTTTTAGTTATGCCATTAAAAGCAGATGAGTTAAAGTTAAATACAAATGAATTAAAATGTCAGCAAGAAGCTTTTCGTTTTACACCAGAGCTTTTGCCACGGCCTTTTACGTGGGAAATCGATCACAATGGTTTGTTTTGTGAAGTCTCAAAAGAGCTAGCTGAAGTTGTTGGTCCTCTCTCTTCTTCTATTTTAGGGTGTAGTTTTCATGAGCTTGCTCATCAATTTAATGATGATCGATATCTGGTTCTCAGTCGTTTTATTGAAGCGGCTATGCCTTGGAGTAAAGAGATTGTTCAATGGCCTGTTGATGGTTGCTTACAATGGCTTGATGTTGAATTGTCGGCTTTGCCAATTTTTGATGTTAAAAAGCAGCTTAAGGGGTTTCGTGGCTTTGGTGTTTTAAAAATACAAAAAAAAGTCCAAGAAAAAAGAAATGAAAAGCTAGAAACAGAAATGCCATGTCTTACGGAGATAGAACGCTCAGCTTTTCGTGAAATTGCAGAGCAATTGCGTGATGAATTGAATTCATCGGTAAAAGAAGAAAATTTAGTTGAAGAAACAGCTATTCAGTTACCATATGCACAAACATTGCCGGTAAATGCTATAGAACAAGCTCTCGTAAAAGAGCCCGCTGCAGTTTTATCATTGTTGGATACAGCAACAGATGGTGTTTTATGGTTGGATGAAGAGGGCTTTGTTCAATCAGCGAGTAGGGCAGCCTTAGCATTAATGGGTTATGAAATAAATGAACTACGAGGACAACCATTCTCTTCATTATTTACTTTGCAAAGCCGACTTTTGGTTGAAAAGTATTTTAAATCAATCCGTATGGAGGAAAAAAATCAGGTTTTAAATCGCAGTGAAACCGCTGATTTAATGACAAAAAATCATAAAAATATAACCGTTTTGATAACGATTGTATTTTTGGTAAAGCAAGGCAATTATGCTGTTATGTTGCGTGATAGGACACAAACAGTTCCATCAGGAGAAAAAAAAGCAGAAGAGGATAAAATCGTTGGAGTTGTTCATGAAATACGAACACCTTTGAATGCTCTTATTGGTTTTGCAGAAATTATGAGAGAAGGCCGTTTTGGTTCGATAGAAAATGAGCGCTATCATGGATATTTACGCGATATTATTTCCTCTGGAAAACATATATTATTGCTGATTAATCAATTACTAGAGTGCTCGAAGATAAATTATTCTGGTTCCGATAACCAGATTGATTCTTCCCTTATTTCTGAAACATTTGATGTAATATCTTGTTTACGTGCGACGATAGCTTTTCTTGAAACTCAAGCCAATCAGAACGGCATTATCATGCGTATTGTTGCTCCACCTCACGTTCCATTTATTCCTGTATCACAACAAGTGTTTCGCCAGATTATATGGAATCTTCTTTCCAATGCTATTCGTTTTACACCTTTGGGTGGACAGATTATTGTTCACGTTTCTTATAGAAAAGAACGTGTAAAAATTTCAGTGAGTGATAATGGTATAGGGATGAACGAAGAAGAGATTATACAGGCACTGCAACCTTATGGTCAAGTAGAGCGCAAAGATGGACGATCTGGTGATAGCGCTTTTATGGGAACAGGTTTAGGCCTCCCAATGTGTAAAGCAATGGTGGAAGAAAGAGGGGGACAATTTTTACTGTTCTCAAAACCCAATCATGGAACAACTGTGGAAATGTTTTTTCCTCGTGTTCCATGATGTAAATCTTGCATAAAATTATTTTTTCTTAGCCAAAAGATCTCTAATTTCTGTTAAAAGTTGTTCTTCTGAAGACGTTTTTTTGGGGCTTTCTTCTTCTTTTCTACGAATTTTATTCATAGCCTTAACGAATAAAAAAAGAACCCAAGCAATAATGAGAAAATTGATAAGTAAAGTAATAAAGTGTCCATAGCTAATGGTTGCTCCAGCTGCTTTGGCGGCACTCAATGTTGCTTGTTTTTCGCCAGCAAGTTGAATAAACATATTAGAAAAATCAATCCCACCTGTAATCAGCCCAATGATTGGCATAAAAATATCATTGACAATTGAGTTGACCAAGCTACCAAAAGCACCCCCTATAATCACACCGATAGCAAGATCAATCATATTACCTTTTAGGGCAAATTCTTTGAATTCTTTAAGCATTGCATTTTCCCCTTTATATAAGCGATATACGGTAATTTACTTACCGCTTTTGATGAAAAAGGAAAGGGCAGATTTTATTTTTAGGATTATATTACGATATTAATATTATTTTCAAAGAACTTTATAAGGTTTAATAAAGAGCTTTAGGGCTCTATTTGAATGTACATAGAATATTTCCTAGAAAAAAGCTTTTTTGATAAAAACTATATCTGCTTTTTCAACAGAAAGTAGAAAACTGTAGCTTAATTTATATAATTGCCTCAAGATTTTTATGTTAACATTAAAAAGAGAGGTTTTTACACAATACCACAAAATAAGTAGTGTAGAAAGTTGAGCTATCAGAAAGCTTTTCAAATGAAGTACATATATTAGCATAACATTTTGTCATAAAAAGAGAATTTAGGAATAAAAAATATATTTCAGCACTGATAGAAGAAATAGATAGATGAGACAGGAGTAAAACTTATAATTTAATTCCTCTTAATTTAGTAAGCGATAATAGCAATTAGGAGGGCATTATGGCTTATCTAAAAGCTATTTGTATTGGGTTACATGAGCTAAAATGGCGATAATTCGGATGGAAGAAACACATTTCATCTGCTGGAAGATTGTATCAGTTTATAAATAGCAGAGCTCTAGGGTTTGCAAGATCATTTTGGTTTGGAAGTCGTTGGTATGATGTTTGAGTTCAATAATCAACTGTCATTACTTAAAATATATGTTAGGCAGAGCACTTAATAGATGCAAAATTGTATTTAATACATCAGAAATGGCAAAGAAAACAACGCAGATTATCAATAGAGTACAAATTGATTGAACATTCTGTTGCTCATAAATAGTGCAACAATAGTATGAATTTAGATGATTTTATGAACTATGTATCCTATAAATGCTAGGAAAAAATAGCTTTATAGAACAAGCTTTGTTTCTATTGAAAACAATATTACACAAAGGAACTTTGGGAATAGAGATAATTTGCCTGCATTTTTAAGAAAATTATGAGCGTGCCTGCATAAGGCGTCATAAAACCATGACTATGGTAAGAGCCATTGATGTTCCAATTCATGCTGAATTTTATAAGATTAGGATTCATATTTTAATCTTTAAAAAATGTCGAAAAAGAGAAACATTTTTTAAGAATAAAAAGTTCTTTACATAGTATAACCAATATAAACATGTATGGCTATTATGTGATGAGTTTTCTTCTAGAAGGGGAATATTATTTGGATAATATGCTTGCTTTGATTGGAAATCTTTTGTGTTAAAAGGTAGAGGTGAGGTGCGATGGATCATTTTTATGTTGTGGAGAAGAATTGATGAGTTTTTTTCGTTGTATTGGCCGTTCTGCCTTATTTATGTTGGATCCAGAGCAAGCACACGGTTTAGCGATTCTTGGGCTGAAAAGTGGATTAAATGGTTGTCAAAAGGTTATCGACAAACGTTTGTGTGTAACTGTTGCTGGTCTTGAGTTTGAAAATTTTATTGGTCTTGCAGCGGGGTTTGATAAAAATGCAGAGGTTGTAGATGGTATTTTTCGGTTAGGATTTGGTTTTACTGAAATTGGGACAGTGACACCAAAGCCTCAGATTGGAAATCCTAAACCACGGCTTTTTCGTTTAAAAGAAGATGAAGCGATTATTAATAGAATGGGCTTTAATAATGACGGACATCAAGTTGTTTACAATAGATTGCATGCGTGTAAAAAAACTGGTGTTATAGGAGTCAACATTGGAGCCAATAAGGATACGGTCGATAAGATTGATGATTATACTGTTGGTATTGCTCATTTTTATGATGTTGCTGATTATTTTACGGTTAATATTTCTTCTCCTAATACACCAGGTTTACGTGATTTACAGGCCCGTGACAGTTTGCATCTTTTGTTGAGTGCAATTTCGCAAGCGCGAAATGAGCAAGAGAACAAGCATGGATTCTCCATTCCCATTTTTTTAAAAATTTCTCCTGATTTATCAGAGAAAGAATTAGATGATGTTGCTGAAGAAATAAAACTTTCTGATTTTGATGGACTCATTGTTTCTAACACAACTCTTTCACGCCAAGGTCTTAACAATAGTCACTTCCGTAATGAAGAGGGTGGGCTTTCTGGACGTCCACTCTTTGAGCGTTCTACTATTATGCTTGCAAAAATGCGTCAAAAATTAGGGAAGGAGATTGCAATTATCGGTGTTGGCGGTATAAAGGATGCACAGACTGCTTTGGAAAAAGTAAAAGCTGGTGCAGATTTGATTCAATTATATAGTGGGATGGTTTATGAAGGTCCAAATCTTGTCATAACTATTCTGCAAGAGATTTTGCAGATGATGCAACAAGATGGAGTTGATAACATAAAAGGCTATCGTGATCATAGTCTTGAGCATTGGGCAAAATTTCCTTTGTAAAAAACGCTTTTTTCTTCACAAAAAATTGCGAGATTTTTTTAAAGGGGCTTGCAAACTTTGTTGATCTTCCTTATGTCACATAAGCAAAGAATAAATGTTTACGAAATCGTGAACAGTTATGATACATTTGATTTTATGCGGTTGTAGCTCAGTTGGTTAGAGCGCTGGTTTGTGGCACCAGAGGTCGTAGGTTCAAATCCCACCAACCGTACCAAAAAATTTTATTGAAAATACTGAAAATGGATATACAAGACGAACAAACGGCTCGCTGAGGATCTTTTATCAATGACTGTAGTTGCTTGGGGGCATAATATTGTACAAAAAAAACGCATGGCATAAAGTCCAAAAAACCAATAAAGGGGCATTGCGCTTCTTTTTTAAGAACTGGGCATCTCCTCTTACCTTAATGCGTTCTCATTATGCATCCTTTACACAAGACTTGTGATGGAAAGACTTTACGGAAAAAATCAATGTGTTTTGTTTAAAAGATCCGAGCTTAATATGCCCTTCAATATGGAAGGGTATTTCACAATGTTTGTTGTGATGAAGCAATTGCTCTCTCTTGGCATGCCACTGGCTGTTGGGTTTATCTCTCAGATGATGATTTCCTTCACAGATGCAGCGCTTGTAGCGCATTTAGGCGTGCAAGTCTTGAGTGGTACAATGTTAGCTCTGAGTATATTTAGTTTTGTTATGTTGTTTGGGCTAGGTATTATTACCGCGGTTGCACCAAAACTTGCGGAAAGTTTTCGTAGACAAGATAGATATGCATTGAAGGCATGGTTTGATCAAGGAATATGGCTTTCCCTTGTGATTGGAATGATGAGTGCGATCATTTTACTCAACACGAGAAATATTTTGTGTTTTCTCGGCCAAGATGGGACAATTGCCAATATAGCGCAGGAATATAATAGTGGTGCTGCTATAGGGGTGGTGTTTTTTTATCTTTATGTGAATAGCCGGGGATTACTGTCAGCAATTGGTAATCCAAAGCCGTTAACCTGGGTTATGCTTGCGGCTATCCTTGTGAATTTTCTTATCTCTTGGCCGCTTATTTTTGGTATAGGTTCTGTAAGCGGATTAGGTGTCTTTGGTGCAGGAATTGCGAGCAGTTTGATCCGTATTTTAATTGTTATTGCAGCAGCAATAATTTTGTCCCGCAATTCTGCTTTTCATTCTTTTCGCTTTAATTATTTGAGACCAAAGTTAGAGATTTCACGAATAATAAAATTGCTGCGAGTAGGGCTACCCATTGGTATACGTATTCTTATTGCGGAGGGCTTTCCTTCGTTCATTGCATTCATGATTACGGCTTATGGGGTCGAATCTTTGGCCGCGCATACGATAGGGATGCGTCTCGATATGCTTATTTCTGTGGTGGCTTTGGGGATTTCCAGCGCAGCCGCGACAATAGCAGCGTGGTATAGAGCAGATAGGAATAATATGGCTCTAAAACAGCTGCGTATGAGTGTCACTGTTTTTGCTGTAGCTTATGTCTTGTTTTTATCAGGGATTGTTTATCTCTCTTATGGATTCATCCTTACAACCATCTTTAATATTTCTTCAGAACGCGTTGTTGTTTTCTCTTGGAAGTTGCTTCCGTTCATTTTATTGTCTTTTGCTTTTGGCACTTTAGGTGCTATGCTCAATGGCATACTTGTGGGCTTGCTTGATACGTTTTGGTCAACAATTGTTGTAGCAATAAGTTATTGGGGGTTAGGCCTATTTGGGGGAGCACTAATGGCGCATTTTTTTGAATATGACTTTATTGGCTATTGGCTTGGCATGATTGGTGCAAGCTTAATCGTTTCTCTCTTTAATTATATGCGCGTGGGTTATTTAATAAAATGCAATCCTATATTTGGGGCAGAGTGAGTGTTATAAAAGCGCTTGTAAAGCACTAGCTGTGAAGGCTTAGCTACTCATCGTCCATAGAGGCTGTTTTACTTCTATGGAGATAACAATATAGGTTACAAAACTTGCTTAATATTGAAAAGAAGTGTCTTTGATTGTAGCCTCAATATTATTTGTTGAGTTTTTAAAATAATATGGGTTTATTAAAATCATTCGGCTACAATTTAAGAGTAAGTTCGGTAGATTGGAAGAGTTTAATACCTTAAAAAATGACGAGAAAAAACGTGCTTATATTCATACGCCGTTGAGGAGGCATTTAAAAAAGTTGTTGTTTTTATAAGTCATTACCATTGTGATGCTAAAACGCATGCATTTGTCAAAACAATCGCAGACGCTAACGATGTTATTCTTGCAAGCCCTGTTTATCACGGGTCTTATTCAGGGGGATTGAAGAATGCTCTTGATAATTTAGAGTATAATGCTTTTGGGATAAAGTTTTTGGTCATCTCTCTCATGACAATATAACCCAAAATGCGCACTGCCCTGTGTATATTTGGTACCAGTTGTGCATACGCTTTATAGACAAGCTCTACAATATCAAGTTGCTTCGGCTAAAGATGATTTTGTGTCTGAGAATGCAGGCCGTACATGGAGACTGAACAGCGAAGATGTACGGGCTCGCTGCGCACATCTTGTTGATGAAATGTATAAATTTTAAAATAATAAGGGTGGAGGATATGATCAAAAATGATAAGAAATACCGTTAGTTAGTCGTTGGTGGTACAGGAATATTGGCGCCCTTTTGCCGGTCATGAGGGCTGAACAACGTGATTATCGCAGCGCGTTTTCGTTCTCATCAATCCAGAATTGAGCTATTTCAGACAAGGGCTAAATGTATATTTTGGAGATTATTATAAGCCATAGACACAATTTTTAAAAGGGGTACCACTATGGACGGGCTTGAAATATTGCATATTATGGAGGGCATTCGCCTGCACATGCATTTTCGTGTAGGTTGAGATTGAGCGGTTGGCCTTCTTACCGAAGCCTCTGCGTATTGTTCATGTTTTTGGTTCTAATGCAGAGGATAAAATAATCTCTGGATGTGCGCATCATAATAAGATTGATTCTACATCTGTAAAATTAGGTCGGAAAAGGCGATCATAGGGCCGACGGTGGTCAATGAGAAAAGTATTTATGATCATGAGATTTGTGAGAGCCGTATTGAGAAAGAGTTTGCGCAAAATCTCGATAATGACTCTGATATAAGATTGTTTTTTAAACTGCCAAGAAGTTTTAAAATAGCCACTCCCATTAGTTCTTATACGCTTGATTGGGTGGTTTTTTTAGAGTGAGATGGCGCGCAAAAGCTTTATTTTGTACTGGAAACAAAAGGAACGAATAGCGAGTTTGATTTGCGCCTTAAAGAAATGCTGAAGATTAAATGCGGCAAGGCGCATTTTACCGCTCTTGAAACTGGTGTGGTGTTTAACGAGGCACCGGTGATGAGTTGGCGCGATTCTAAGCGGGGATGGTGGTAGAGAGAGTGGTGGCTGTGGTAAGAGTGGGCGGCACGAATGACGCTGTCTTTAGTTGCGTACCGCCCCAAGCTAATTTTGTGCTTTGCGAAATTCGCTAAGGCTTTTGGACGTACCGCGTTTACCGCGTAATAAAATCTTATGAATATCATGCAGAAGGCACGCAGAAATGGGTGATTGCGTGTCTAGCTTCCCAATGCCGTAATTAGGTACAGCTACATAATGAGATAGCTCTTCAATATCATCAGTTACACTGATACTTTTTCTTTATTTTCAAACAATAATAGGTCAGATGGTAACGATTATGTCCTTTCTATCTAAGAAAAGAGTAGCACCGCTTGCGTATATGTACGAGTAAAAGTCAATCAACATTGGTCTGAGGTAAAAACCGTCAATTATTTCTAATACACCTAAGGATTTCATAGCTTGCTCTAACGGTTTATATAAAGCCGCCCTTTTAAAAGGTGGATTGGGTGGAAAATTTATTGGAATATAGGCTTTATGAATCTCTCGAACTAAGCTTTCTACTATGCAGGCCCTAAGGCGTGATTGCATATATGGTCGCATCTGTTGCTGCGTTGTGTAGGCAGAGATCCTAAATGAGGAAAGGAGTGCTGCTCTTTTAATTACAAAGGAAGAATACGGCGCGTAAGTGCAGCAAAATGTATTTTGAGGAGCAGAGGGGTGAGGCATTTGATGTCCAGCGGGTAACGGATTAACTGGAGTATAAGTGGGTATTGCTAGGGCGGAGTTTTTGGTTAAGAATTGCACTTCGTACGCTATAAGCTCTCTACATCCTTCATATAGGCGTTGGATCATCGCCCAATCAACGTAAAGGGGCTGTTTTGTCTTTAGCGTTTGTTTGGCTGCTTCTATAGTGCCGCTGGCTCTATCAGCCATTATGGTGATAATTTTCTCGTCCAAAGAACAGATCAATCGATTGCGTAATAGGGTATGTGTGCCTTTTTGACCGTGTCTTTTTTTTAAAGCAGCTGTTACCTCGTGGAAGGATTGGGTGTGTCTATATGATCAGCCTGCCAAAGAAAAGGAAGCGTTATTGCGATAGCCACCAATAGTAGTCCAGCGATAAAGGTGGCAGCAAACTGCAATGATATAAAAGAACCAAGGACGCCGACCAAAAAGCTTCCGACCGGCGTTCCAGCATAGCCTATCACTCGAAAAGCAGAATTAGCTCGCCCGAGAAGTTGCTTTGGTGTGAGGCGCTGCCTGAAGGCGGTAACACCAATAAACCATAAGCTTGCTCCAACGCCAGCAATAAAGATGACGCCCCATACGACGACAGCACTTTTTGAAAAGGCTGGAATCAAAAGCAAGACAACAGTTCCTAAACCGTCAGTGAGAACAGCTAGGCGCACCGGTGCATAGCGTATACGCGACGCAAATAGGGCACCTGCCATTGTTCCAAGCGCGTAGGCTGCAAACATCACGCCATATTGGCTGCTATGTAGGCCCAGATACCGACTGTCGGTAACGAAGAAGATGAACGAGGTTAGGAATGCTCCAAATACCACCGATAGAAAGAATGTGAGTAATGTAAGGGAGGTAAGATGCCGATTTGAAAAAATGAAACGAAATCCGGCAATGATATAACGGAAAGTGATGTTTTCTTTATCAGGTGTTGGCGATATCGGAACAGCACGGCGAGCGGTAAAAATCAATGTGATAAAAAGCACGATTAACAGGCCGAGAAATAGCAGTGTGCTATGCGCTAAAATGCTGCTTGTTATGACAGGGGCAAGAAAATAGGAGACTCCGAAATCTAAGAACAAGACAATTGAGTAGAAGGTCATCAATCGCTCTCCCTCCATGATAAGTGGTGGAATCGTCATTATATAAGCTTCGGCAGAAACGACGATGAATCCAGCAATGGTTGCATAGAAGAAAATTTGTTCGGCTGGAGTAATCTGTATCATGAGCAGTATGAACAGGACAATATGCAGTAGCATGAAGATGAAGAGAGCTGAGGTGGCAAGTTTTATTTTGTCGCAGCGATCAAGTAAAACGCCTGCAAGGATGCCGAAAATTGGCCACGCTAATGAGAAGAGACCTTGCGCCCAACTTACTCCGACTACGCCATATCCAGATTGTCTTGCTAATAGCGGGATGGCAGTGCGCAAAGCACCGCTGAGTAAGGCGAGCAGACTAACGGTTAGGCAAAAATAGCGTATGTTCTTGTTGGAAAAAAGCCTGAACATTCTGTTCTCCTTAAGATGCCACACAGGTTTCCACTGTTCCATCAAGTACGGCGGTTGTATTCAGCATGTTTGAGACATAGCCGTCCAAAATATTCCTATCCGCCTGAGGTAGAAGAAAATACATAAGGTTGGAATACCATTGCCAACCACGCTGAGTCAGCTGGAGATTGTTATCACTTTCTGCGATGAGACCTGCATCTATGAGCTGTTGTAGGTTATTGTATACGAAAGAGGGAAGTGCGGTCCAGTCAATTCTTTCTTTTTCGGCATGGCCGTTATAAGGTAGCCGCATACAAAAAGCTTTGGAGGCTTGTTGCTCCGCTGATACCCAATTGTAGTATACTTTGGATTTTCCTTTAAGTTGTATGTCGGTAATGTATCCGCTTCGACTGGGATTGGCTCGTGTGACGAGTGAGCCGAGAATCGACAGTGCTGACGCCCCGAAGCCAACCACATAATCGTCATGATAACCATGCAAATATTTGTGATAGCGGAAATAATTAGCTGAACTCGTTTTAGCGAGCGTTAGAGGAGTGTTATTGGCAATTTTGATATAGGAATGCCCATTACACGGCGCATAGCCGCAGCTGCGCATAACGATGTCGCTAAATAATCGAAGCATCTGTCGATGCTGTAGGCTGGACGGTTTAAGCCCTTTTTGTGCGTAAGACTTATGCAGTTGCGACGTGATAGCCAGATTGTTGATTGCATAGAGGTTGATGGTTTCAGGGTGAAGCTCGCTGGTTTGCTTCAAATCGTATAATAGTTCTTCGGTTTGCTGGCTGTGCATGCCATATAGTAGGTCGAAACCGACATGTCCAATTATCTCTTGTGACCAAGCCACGGTATTGTTGATTTGTTCACGTGTTGAGGTGAGGTTAAACAATGATCGGAAACGCTCAATGAAACTCTGTATACCGAAGCTGATCCGGTTAACGCCGATCTCACGGGCAGCATAAAGTTTATCACGTGTGACGCTCTTCGATTCGCTTTCCAGTGTAAACTCGGCTAAGGAAGAGAGCTCAAATTCGGCATGCAATACTTTTCCGATGTGGCGGATATTATCTGCGGACAAGAGCGACGGTGTGCCGCCCCCTATATAGATGCTGCGGATGGGCCCTCTAAGCGAGCGAATGAAATTTCCTTTGGTTCTGATCTCTGTGGTAAGCGCTGACATATAAGATTCGATTTGCTTAACGTGCTTGTAGGCCCCTTTCTGAAAGGGACAGAAGGAACAGATGGTTTCGCAAAAGGGAATATGCAAATAAAGAGAAATGGTACGCGCTTGTGGAATCTGCTTACTTTGCGCTAGTTTATTAAAGTCTAGGTAATCGTAAAATTCATTTGAAATAGTGCGAAATAACGGATATGTGAAGTTGTAAATCGGCTTGAGTTGATCGAACTTCACAAAAGGATGATCCACGAGTTGCATAGTTTACTCCCCCAATTTCTTAACTCGCACTATATTATTGACGGGCGACTGGTGACCCAATCATCCGAGTGTATTACCAAAGATTTTCACGGAACATAATGAATCCTCCTTTTGTAGAAGTTATATGTATTATACATATAACTCATTATATGAACAGATGAGCTTGTTTAAGAGGCAATGTAAAGATAAAAATATAAAAGAACTTTCTCTTGCAGCCTTATGGTCTGATATTGTAATTGGTATCCTGTTTTACGTGGTCGGGCTATGAATGCCTAGGGCGAGAAAAAGCAGGGTATTTTAATGGACGTGCGGGGCATCTTTGTTATGTTGCTGGGATTTGGAATTTGCGTCTGGTTATGAAATATCATTAGCGCAAAAAGATGGTTTTAAAGGTAGATATATATTTTTTAATATCCCTGTAAAACTTCGAGAAGAGATAGAATTATCCTATTAGAAAACATATAAATGTCCAGTGTGATAATATTATCGAATTACATGACATCATCACTCGTGCACGCCATTTTGACATATTACCTAAAATCTCATTGAGATTGTGCCATGTACTGGAAAACGGGGATAGATCGTGTTTTGGTATGACTGCGGCGAAGTTACGTGCCGCATTATCTTTGCTAGAATCTAATAGGATTAGGCTTAATGGGGTGCATTTGCATGGGGGGCGTGTGCTCGGTCTGCACAGTATCACGAGATCATAAGTCAAAGTATGTGAAAGCAACTGATACAAAAAAGATTTTACGATGGTGGAAGATCGACGATGAAGGACGTTAGTTCAAAGAAAATTGATATTATTGTGTTTTCATATCCTGATTTTTGGGCTTTTGAGATATAAATAACACACCTCTTAGTGGGCTGGAGATTATCAAATGTTGAATCACGCATGGCGCAATTAGCAAAAAATCCTATCTATTGGATTTGGTATGCTCTACTGGATTCTCAGCTCTAAATATTGTGTGCGAAGTGCAATGTCAAGCGGTGGGAATTGATATAAGTGCAGAGTCGTACCATCCGCTCAGAACAAGGTTGATAGCTCTGTTATGCAGGCGATGGTTAAGTTTTATGTCGGAAATGTTGAGCGTATGACTTATCCTGAAAATACATTTACGCATATTATGGCGGGGTGAGTATTTGTAAGCACAGCTGTAAAGGCTACTCACCATCCTAGGGTGTTTACTTCTATGTGGATAACAATAGAGTTACAAAACTTGCTTCATATTAAAAGAAAAGTTTCTTTTCTTTTAATTAAGCATTGCTACAACCAAAAGGAAATTAAATATCTCGCCTTTATTATTCTCGCCAATGTTTGCTTATATATGATTATTTGAATCGGAATTAGGTTACGTACAATATGGTATTTCTCGCTGTTTTATATAAGGAGAAGGTTCGCACCGATGTATCGCGTGCAATATCAATTTTTTCACTATGGTGATAGGATAGCTTTTTGAGCGCAAAGTTCTTTTACCTTGATGGATCTTATAGTATTCTTCAAAAATATCAGTTGATAATTTTTTTTCGTGTCGTTTATGCATGGGCTGATACAATAAGAATAGGACTTGATTGTTTTTAAAGTTGGTATGTTATGGCTGTAAAAAATGGTGAACAAACGAAAAGTAAGAATTTTAAACCTGTCTCTCGTTTTCTCAAAAGTTTACGTGGTGTGTGCAATTGGGAACAAGTTTCACAATGGCTTGCTTCCCGTAAGGTAGAGGATATTGAATGTATTACGCCTGATCAAGCAGGGGTACCACGGGGCAAGATGATGCTTTCTAAAAAATTTACATCGGAAACATCATTGGCATTGCCTTCAGCAGTTTTTATGGCAACAATTTCAGGGGATTATCCGGAAGATGGTCATGGTTTTGAATATCCTAAAGCAGATGGTGATTTACGCCTTGAGCCTGATCTTTCTACGTTAAGCATTGTTCCATGGGAAGATGCTCCTACGGCACAGGTGATTTGTGATCTTGTGTATCAAAATGGTCAGGTTGTGGATTACACACCACGCAATGTTTTACGAACAGTGGTTCATTTTTACACAAAAATGGGTTTAAGCCCTGTTGTTGCACCAGAAATTGAGTTTTATTTGGTACAAAAAAATCCCGATCCTGATTATCCGTTAGTTCCACCAGTTGGTCGTTCTGGGCGTTCAATTGGTGGTGGACAGGGGTATTCCATTGCTGGTGTTAATGAATTTGATGATTTGATTGATGATATTTATCAATTTTCAGAGGCACAAGGATTGGAAATTGATACCCTCATTCATGAAGAAGGAGCAGGTCAGTTTGAAATTAATTTACGTCATGGTGATCCTATTGAGTTAGCGGATCAAGTTTTTATGTTTAAACGAACAATTCGTGAAGCAGCACTAAAACATAATATGTATGCGACATTTATGGCAAAACCCATTCAGGGGCAGCCAGGTTCTGCGATGCATATTCACCAATCGGTCGTTGATAAGAAAACGGGTATGAACATTTTTACACAGGAAAATGGTGAAGAAAGTATCTGTTTTCGCCATTTTATTGGTGGATTGCAAAAACATATGCCAGGGGTTCTTGTGATGCTTGCGCCTTACGTGAATTCTTATCGACGTCTTGTACCTGATAATTCGGCTCCTGTTAATTTGCGGTGGGGATATGATAATCGTACTACAGCTTTTCGTGTTCCTCGTTCTGCTCCTCAAGCGCGGCGTGTCGAGAATAGGCTTCCTTCATCAGATGCGAATCCTTATTTAGCTCTTGCAGCTTCTTTAGCGTGTGGTCTCATTGGTTTACAGCAAAAAATTGAGCCAGATGAGCCAACGACAAATAATGTGAATGCTGATAATATTGAGTTACCGCGTGGACTCATTGAGGCAGTTAATTTGTTTGAACAAGATACAGCAATACATGCTATTTTAGGGGATGTGTTTGTCAGTACTTATGCTGCAATCAAACGACAAGAGTTTGAAACTTTTATGGAAGTAATTAGTCCGTGGGAGCGTGAATATCTCCTGCTGAATGTTTAAATTTTATGACGATGATTGATGATAATTCAATTTCTCCAGGAATTTCTTGGTATGAAGATACTTTAAAAGAGCGCCCCTCTTATCCTTCTTTTTGTGAAAACAGACAGTGTGATGTTGCCATTATTGGAGGCGGATTTACGGGTCTTTCGGCTGCTTATCATTTAGCCAAGGCTGGAGTAGATGTTGTTTTATTTGAAGCATCACGTTTTGGTGATGGTGCTTCAGGGCGCAATGGTGGACAGCTGGGAACAGGGCAACGGCAATGGGTAGAAACATTAGAAAAAAAGTATGGTTTTGAGCGGAGTAAGGCTCTGTTTGATTTGGCAGAAGAAGCTAAAAGAGATATTTTAGCTTTATGCGCAATGCCTAATTGTCCGTGTGATTTGATAGGAGGACAGCTTTCTGTAACTCATAAAAGGCGTGAGCTTCTCTCTTATCAACGGCATATTGAGGCGATGCAGCGTTATGGCTATCACGCGCTTACTTTTATGGATAAGGCTGAAACATTTGAGCGACTTGGATCAACTTTTTATTGTGGTGGTATTTATGATGCGGATACCGGTCATATAAATCCCTTAAAATTGATTATTGGGTTGGCAAAAAGAGCACAAGATGCTGGTGCTAAGCTTTATGAGAAGTCACAAGTAACGACCATAAGGCGCAAGGGAGCACATTGGAAAGTAATAACAGAAAAAGGCAGTGTAACAGCAGAGCATGTTTTACTTGCAACAAATGGGTATAAACTTGGTCTGGAGCGTTTTATTGAGAAAAATATTGTTTCTATTCGCTCTTATATTGGAGCAACGGACCCATTACCAAAGCATAGTTCAATTCTTATAGGGGGGGAATCGGTTGATGATTCCCGTTTTATGGTTCGCTATTTTCGCAAAAGCATTGATAATCGTCTCTTATTTGGTGGTGTAGAAAGTTATGATAATAAGCATCCTCTAAATTTAGATGAACGTATAAAACGGCAAATTGTTGAAATTTATCCTCAATTACATTCTATCAATTTAAGCCATCGGTGGGGAGCAACGGTTGCCATCACAGTTGAACGCATGCCCTATGTTCGCCAACTTTTCTCAAGGATGACTTATTGTGGTGGTTATTCAGGGCATGGCGTTATGCTGGCTCCTTTCGTGGGAAAATTATACGCAGAATGGTTAACTGGAAAATATGAACGTTTTTCCTATTTCCAAGACTTAAAGATTTCATCTTTTCCGGGGGGACGCGTTTTGCGTTATCCGCTTATATTTTTAGCAATGCGTTGGTTTTCTTTATTGGATCGCCTTTAATGTAAACATTGCTTGAAATGAAGAAAATTAATGGCTTATTTAGTATCTGTCTGCTTTAATGATGAAAGCTTTTATAAGTGATATGGGATTTCATAATCGAATAGAAAAATAAACAAGTTCATGGTGCGTAAAATTATTCCAGTTTCTTCCTTTGATTGTATTGTTTTTGGTGGCAATGGTGATCTGGCGTTGCGCAAGCTTTTGCCGGCTTTGTATCATTGTCAGTGTGCTGGGCAATTCAGTGAGCCAACACGTATTATTGGGGTTTCGCGCACTTCCTTAAGTTGTGAAGAATATCAAAATTTTGTCCGCATTTCTTTAGAAAAACATATCCATCCAAAAGATCTCAATTCAACAGAACTCAATCGTTTTCTTGCACGTTTAACTTACATTTCTGTTGATGTTACCTCAAATCGAGGGTGGGAGGATTTAGCCCTCCTTCTGTCACAAGATTCAGCGGATATTCGAGCTTTTTATTTGGCTGTTGGTTCGTCACTTTTTGCTGATATTGCGATGAAGTTGGAAAAAAATGATTTGGTGACACCACAAACACGGATTATCATTGAAAAACCAATTGGTTGCGATGTAAAAACAGCTATTTCACTTAATGATGTATTTGCAAGCGCCTTTAATGAAGAGCAGATCTTTCGTATTGATCATTATCTTGGGAAGGAAACTGTTCAAAATTTAATGGCATTGCGGTTTGTTAATACACTTTATGAACCGCTATGGAACTCCAATTATATTGATCATGTTCAAATAACCGTTGCTGAATCTTTAGGGTTAGAAGGGCGTACAGAATATTATGAAAGCACTGGTGCTTTACGCGATATGGTTCAAAACCATATGCTACAATTACTTTGTTTGGTTGCGATGGAAATACCATTTACCAACAGTGCTAATGCTGTGCGCGATGAAAAACTTAAAGTTTTACATTCTTTAACACCGCTTGATGTCCATAATGTAGGGCAGCATACTGTACGTGGGCAGTATCTTTCTGGTCTATCAAATGGTATATCGGTAGAGTCTTATTTTGATGATCTGGGAAGAGTGAGTAAGAGTGAAACATTTGTAGCACTTAAGGTTAAGATTGATAACTGGCGTTGGGCTAATACGCCTTTTTATTTACGAACAGGTAAGCGCATGTTCACGCGAATGTCTGAAATTGTTGTGGTTTTTAAACCTATTCCTCATAATATTTTTAATGTGGATTTAGATGAAATTTTTTCTAATCGGCTTGTAATTCGTCTCCAACCTGATGAAGGTGTAAAACAATGGTTGATGATTAAGGATCCAAGTTATGGCGGTATGCGGTTTTGTCACATTCCATTAGACATGAGTTTTGCTTCTGCATTTTCTGAACGTAATCCTGATGCTTATGAACGTTTATTAATGGATGTTATTCGTGGAGATCAAACACTGTTTATGCGTCGTGATGAAGTTGAGGCTGCTTGGCGTTGGATTGATCCAATCATTGAGGGATGGGAAGCAATACAACAGCCTGTTCACAGTTATAACGCTGGTTCATGGGGGCCGTCTGCTTCGATGAGCCTCATGGAACGTGATGGGCGTATATGGAACAATTTAGTTTAGAGCAATAAGTATGTATAGAATGAATATTGATCGTTTAGACTTTGAAACCCCTCAGACTTTAGCTTTGGCATTAGCAGATCGAGTAGCCGCAGAGCTTAGTGTATCTGTTCTTGAGCGCAAGAGAGCAGTTTTAGCGGTGTCTGGTGGTAAAACACCAGAATTGTTTTTTCATTATTTGTCAAAAGCGGATATTGATTGGCAAAAGATTATTATCACGTTGGTCGATGAACGTTTTGTCCCTGCACACGATGAACGTTCAAATGAACATATGGTACGGTGTCATTTGTTACAAAATTTTGCCGCAAAAGCACGTTTTGTAGGGCTTTATCATAAAGCAATTACTGCTGAACTTGCTGCTTTTTCAGCGGCGAGTCGTGTTAATACTTTGCCTAAACCCTTTGATGTTGTTGTTTTAGGAATGGGGGAGGATGGACATACGGCTTCTTTTTTTCCTGATTCTGATCGTTTAAAGCAAGCGCTTGATTTACGAACACAAGCACTTGTTTTACCCCTTCATGCTAAGAGTGCTGTTGAGCCAAGACTCTCACTAACTTTGCCAGTTATTATGCAATCTCGTTGTATTATTCTCCATTTCGAAGGTTTTCAGAAACGCGATTGTTTTGAAGAAGCTTGTCAAGACGGGTCTGAAATAGAAATGCCTATTCGGGCAATTCTGCGTAATTCCCCTCATCTCGTTCAGGTTTATTGGTCGCCTGCAGAAAATGAAATAAGTGAATCAAAATATGTGACACAAAGTGAATAAAACGTAATCTCTCTCAATGAATGAGGGGAAGAAACAATGAAAGGGGGAGAGAAATATGGCACTTTCCAAGACAATTGCCACAGTTACACGAAGAATTTATGAACGTTCTCGATCAACACGAGAAATTTACTTAGATCGTATTGCGAAAGCACAAGTTCATCGCCCCAAACGGAGTTTTTTAGGATGTGCCAATCAGGCTCATGGCTTTGCTGCTTGTGGTGCAATAGATAAAGAGCGTTTGAAGGGAAATATCGTTGGGAATATTGGTATTATCACGGCATATAACGATATACTTTCAGCACATCAACCTTTTGAAAAATTTCCTCACTTAATTAAAGAGTCGGCCCGTATGGTTGGTGGTGTTGCACAGGTTGCAGGTGGTGTTCCCGCGATGTGCGATGGTGTTACGCAGGGAAATGCGGGGATGGAGCTTTCCCTTTTTTCGCGTGAAGTAATTGCAATGGCAACAGCTATAAGCTTATCACACGATGTCTTTGATGCAGCATTGTATCTTGGGGTGTGTGATAAAATTGTGCCAGGTTTATTGATTGGTGCCCTAACATTTGGTCATTTACCAGGAATTTTTATAGCTGCTGGTCCTATGACAAGTGGTCAAGGTAATGATGAAAAAGCAAAGATACGTCAACTTTACGCGGAAAATAAAATAGATCGCCAAACACTTCTAGCATCGGAAGCACGTTCTTATCATGGGCCAGGAACATGTACATTTTATGGAACAGCTAACTCTAATCAGGTGATACTGGAGATGATGGGGCTTCATATGCCTGGAGCTTCTTTTATTAATGCGAATACACCGTTGCGTGATGCTTTAACAAAAGAAGCTACGAAACGTGTACTTGAAATGACAGATCTTGGTGATCATTATAGTCCACTTGGTATGATCATTGATGAGCGTTCTTTTGTGAATGCCATTGTAGGATTAAATGCAACAGGAGGTTCTACCAATCATGCGATTCATTTGATTGCTATGGCTGCTGTTTGCGGTATTAAATTGACATGGCATGATATTGCAGAAATTTCATCCGTTGTGCCTCTTTTAGCGCGCATTTATCCTAACGGTTTAGCAGATATTAATCATTTTTACGCTGCGGGGGGAATGGGATTTATTATTCGCGAGCTTATCGAGGCAGGCTTGGTCCATGAAGATGTTTCTACGGTTTTTGGTAAAGATCTCAATGCTTATGCAATTGAAGCAAAGCTTTCTGCTGATGGTCATGTGGTGCGTGAAGCGGCTCTTAAGGAGAGTGGTGATCATAAGGTGTTAGCGGGGTGGAGAAAGCCATTTCAGCTTGATGGTGGTCTTCGTGTTTTATCAGGAGATTTGGGAACAGCTATTATAAAAGTTTCCTCTGTTAAACCAGAGTATTGGCAGATTAAAGCACCAGTCTTTGTTTTTAATGATCAAGAGGAACTACAAAAATCTTTTAAATCTGGAGTGTTGCATAATAAAGACTTTATCGCTGTCATTCGCTATCAAGGACCAAAAGCCAATGGTATGCCAGAGCTTCATAAATTAACAACCATTTTAGGCGTTTTACAAGATCGCGGTCAAAAGGTAGCATTGATAACCGATGGGCGTATGTCAGGAGCGTCAGGAAAAATTCCTGCTGCTCTCCATGTGACACCAGAAGCAGTGGATAATGGCCCCATTGCACGTTTGCAGGATGGTGATATTGTTTTTCTTGATGCTCATGAGGGTAAATTAACTCTTTTGGAGGATTTAGCAAAATTTAACGCGCGAAAAATCATACCTCCGGATCTTTCAAAAAACGAACATGGTGTTGGACGCGAACTTTTTCATGTTTTTCGTCAATCCGTTAATCGTGCAGATCAAGGGGCATCTGTTTTTATGACATGAAAAATGCAAAAATAAATAAGCTGAATCATATACAATGAAACCATATACAAGGAATTGTTACAATTTTTAGAATTTTGGTATCGGCAGATTGTGTGATCGCGCGGCGGCTTTGAGTGTATTAACCATAAGCATGGCAATTGTCATTGGTCCAACGCCTCCTGGAACAGGGGTGATCGCAGCAGCTTTTTCTTTTACGTTTTCAAAATCGACATCACCAACAAGACGTGTTTTCCCTATACCTTTTTCTGGTGCAGCAACGCGGTTAATACCGACATCAATAACAATTGCACCATCTTTTATCCAGTCTTTTTTAATCATTTGTGGGCGGCCTACAGCTGCTACTAGAATATCAGCGCTTCGACACACATCATCAAGGTCACGGGTACGACTATGGGCAATTGTCACAGTAGCATTGGCTGCTGTTAAAAGGGCAGCCATAGGTTTTCCAACAATATTAGAGCGTCCAACAACGACAGCATCAAGTCCAGATAAATCTCGTCCACAGTGTTGTTCAATCATCATCATGGCACCAGCTGGAGTGCAGGGAATAATTGCATCTTCAAGTGCATTTGCCGCGAGTTTTCCTACATTAATATAATGAAAACCATCAACATCTTTTTGGAAAGCAACGGCTTGTGTTATGCGATTTGTATTCATATGAGCAGGGAGAGGCAGCTGTACCAAAATACCATGAATTTTGGGATCAGAATTTAATGTTGCAATAAGTTGAAGGAGTTCTTTTTCTTGCGTTTCTTTGGAAACGACATGTTTGATTGAAAGAAACCCACATTCTTCGGCTTTTTTATTTTTTGAGGTGACATATACTTGACTTGCAGGATCATCTCCAACGATAATAACAGCGATACTAGGTTGTATATTATAGTGATGGCGGAGCTTTGCTGTTTCGGCCTTAACTTTCACAATAATCTCTTCAGCAAGTTTTTTTCCGTCGATAATATTATTCATTCAGAGATCCTTTCGGTAAGGCTGTTTGTTTTTTTTGTAAAGCATTTTCTAATAATACGATAGAGTTTTATAGCAATATTCATATGAGAACAGTAAGAATGGTTTTATAATGTTGTGGATTTATAGTTTTGAAGACTTTTAAATAATTGCTTTATAAAGAAGCAGCAACATTGCTGTTTGAATAAATTTTGGATAAAGAACAAAAATAATGAAGATACAAAGTGGATATAGTGAATTATAGGATTATAAAAACTTTTTATGATCATTTAAGTTTGTTTTTAATCTGTTATAGGGGGATAAGTATAGAGGGATAATGTGCGCATCAGAATAATAAAATTTTTGAGCGGAGTTTTTATTACAATTATCTTTTTATTTGGAGTGGGGATTCTCGTTTTACCTTATCTTATTTCTACAGATGCGATTCGTATTCGTTTAGCGCAGGATTTAAGTGCGTGGACGGGTTACAATGTGCAATTGCGTGATCCACCGCGGTTACATCTTTTTCCTTATCCTAAAGCATTTCTTTCTGGCGTTACTTTAACATCAAAAATGGATGATGTTGCGCCATTAATGGAAGCTGAATCAATAGAAGTTGATCTTTCTGTCGTCGATCTTCTTTGGGGACATATTTCTTTTTCAGAGACGCGGATTATGCGTCCTCAATTTGTTATGGAAAAGCCTGTTAAAACAATAGCAGATTTTTTTGATCGGTTTTCTCGCTCACAAGGTGCATTAGGGGTGGCAATACGTAATACGCGTGAAATATTAAAACATAATCCTGAGCATCCAGAGATAGAGCACCTTTTAAAACAACCTTTTGGACGGATTGTCATTAAAAATGGTGTTCTTGTGTATCACGATAGTTTTTCAGGAGTAGCAGAAAAAATAACAGGATTAAATGCAACTTTAGATTGGCCGGAATCAACTCAGGAAGTACGGTTACGTGCAGATGCGCGTTGGCGCGGAGAGTTTACAAAATTATCACTTGATGCTTCTCAAGCATTACTGCTTCTTGCTGGAGGCAAAAGTCATATTAGGGCAAGTCTCAATTCTGTACGTGGGGGAATAACTTTTACAGGAAAGGCTCGATTATCTGAATATTATATTTTTGACGGAAAAGTGTCAATGCGTTCTCCTGGATGGAATCAGACATTGTCTTGGGTTGGTGGAAATCAGTTTTGGGGACATAAATTAAAAATACCCATTGTATGGGAATCTCATTTTTTAGCGCAGCCAATGCATATCCAAATGAACAATGTTACATTTACGATGGGGAAAGCCAATGCGCGAGGAGCTTTAAAACTCGATTTTCAAGATTATGTACCAAATGTCATGGGCTCTTTAGCCTTTGATAATCTAGACCTTAGCCTCTTGGGTTCAATGTTTTTTTCAGGTAAAAAGAAAAATGCCTGCTTTGACATGAGAACTTTTGATTGTATTGGCGTGGATATACGACTTTCTGCGCCACAAGCTAAAATAGGAAATATTTCACTCACAAATTTAGCTGCTGCAATACAAATAAGAGATGGTCATGGTATTTTTGATCTTGGACATGCGAATATTTTTGGTGGATCTGTGCAAAGTAATATTGAAGTTACCTCAGCTGGACAGAAAGTGCGTATTGGAGGAAATATTTCAGGTGCTTCTATTGATATGCAGGAGACTTTAGAAATCTTGGGATTTATTCCATTTATACAAAGCAAAACGAATTTTACTGCAACGGTACGAACACTTGCTGATTCTTGGCCAGAAATTTTTACGAAAATGCAGGGTGAGTTAACACTGAAGATGTCTTCTGGTCGGCTATTAGGGTATGATCCGAATGAATTACAAACAAGACTTTCAAATAAACAACAATTTCTTTTAATGAATAATGATACTTTTTCAACAACATTTGATCACTGGGATATTCAGATAAGCTTTTCAGAAGGTATGATGAAGGTAACAGAGTCATTAATGCGTACAGCAGACTTGAGCTTATCCATTCAAGGAATCATTGCAACTGCTATTGCGCAAGGGAAGGAAAATGAACTGATATTACAGGCACAACTACGCAAAAACTATAGATCAGAAACTTTATGTAAAGATGTCCAATGTCTTGCTAATAGCCTTGCATGGCCTTTTACATTTTCTCTAAGCTCTAAAGGACAAAATCATGGCGATTTTTGGGTTACAAAAGATATTAACGCAGATTGAGTATCGTTTTTCATCTGTATAATATTCTATCCTATAATGGTAATTCGTCTTTTTGCAACTTAAAATTGTCTTTTAAATTTAAATCAGAGCTCCCATTATCGGAAGATTCTCTCATTTTAAATCCGTTCGTCGTGAAGCAGTAAAAACCATCCTCACCGTCATAATAAGTGAGGTTGGTATAGATAAATGACTGAAGAGAGGAATAAAAAACCTTCTTATGGAATCTTTCAAATACAAGAGATTCATAATATCAGTGCTAATCTTATAAAAATTGCTAAAAAACATTAAAATTTTAAGGAGGATGTTGGCCAGTGCTTATTGAATCGCAGAAGAAATACCATAGCCATCTTTGGTAATTGTATGCTTCCCGTCGGCTCCAACAGAACCAATTCCCACTGTAATCAAAATAAAGGCTAAGAGGGTTGTAATCGTAATAATTGTAGCTTTTTTAGCAGACATATTTTTCCTCCACGGATGCATCAATGACTGAATGCAAAGATGAATGGTGCATTATTTAAACTTTTATGAAAGCAGAATCACTTAAGGATCTATAAGTTCCTATTATTATCTCATAAAGCTAAAAAAACTCTATAATTCTTTAATATATTATAGTTCTATAGATATAATTTTTTCTTTTTGCTATATATTTTTCTTCATTTTCTCGATGACGATAGTGAGCATTGGCAAAATTTTTATGCGCATAAATTATAAACTTAAAAGATTATTTATCCGGCAGACATTGGCTTTGAATGAAGAAATAAAGATAGAGGGGGCACAAGCTTCTTATCTTATGCATGTTTTGCGTATGAAAGAAGGAGCAGAAATTTTACTTTTTAATGGACAGGATGGTGAGTGGCTTGCTAAACTTATCACTGTTAAGAAAAAATTTGTTGTGGTTCAGCTTATCCATCAAGAAAGATTACAAACGACGCATTCCAATCTTATTTATTGCTTTGCTCCACTCAAAAATGCGCGGTTGGATTATATGGTGCAGAAAGCTGTTGAAATGGGGGTATCGATTTTGCAGCCTGTTATAACGCATCATACGCAGGTTACGCGTATCAATATGGCGCGTATGGAAGCCAATGTTATTGAAGCTTCTGAACAGTGTGGAATTTTATCTCTTCCTAAATGCGTATCGGCTCTATCATTAGCAGAACTTTTAGCACAGTGGGATGAGACACAGCCTTTATTCTTTTGTGATGAAGAGCATAAATTGCATAATCCATTACCTTCTTTTAAAAAGCGTGACGTTACAACACCTGGTATTCTTATTGGACCGGAAGGTGGCTTTAGTGAAGAAGAGCGGAGCTTTTTAAAAAAACATCCTTTTGTGGTTCCAATATCACTAGGTCCGCGTATTTTACGCGCTGATACTGCCGCTGTTGCTGCTTTGGCTCTTCTTAATGCTACCGTGGGGGATTGGGCAATGGATTGAGAAATCTGTAAAATCATTCTAAACAATTTATTTAAGATGATGATACCAATTATAGGATACGGTAAGTTATGGCGCTTGATATAACTGATGAAAGTGAAATTTATAACTTAGATTCTTTGGTTAGCTATTTCCAAGGGGGGTATAAAGCAGAAGATGATTGGCGCATTGGTACAGAACATGAAAAATTTCCGTTTTATAGAGATGGTTTTCACCCTGTTCCTTATGAAGGAGAGAGGGGAATCCGAGCGCTTTTAGAGAGGATGCAAAGCGCCTTAGGATGGAAACCTATTTTAGATGAAGAGAATATTATTGGGCTCGTAGGATCAGTTGATCAGGGAGCCATTTCTTTGGAACCTGGGGGACAATTTGAATTATCTGGTGCACCATTAAAATCAGTAAGCCATACATATTACGAGTTGATGGAGCATTTAACTCTTCTCAAAAAAATTGCAGAACCATTAGGTATAGGTTTTCTAGGTCTTGGAGCTAGTCCAAAGTGGACTTTAGCTGAAACGCCGCGAATGCCTAAATCACGTTATCAGATTATGACTGATTATATGCCTAAAGTGGGGTATAATGGTCTTAATATGATGTATCGCACATCAACAGTTCAGGTTAATCTTGATTTTTCATCTGAAAGTGATATGCGGCGAAAAATGCAAGTATCCATGAAGTTACAGTCCATTGCAACGGCATTATTTGCAAGTTCGCCCTTTACAGAAGGGCGCCCAAATGGCTTTTTATCGTGGCGTTCTGAAATTTGGCGTAATACGGATAATCAGAGGACAGGCGTTCTGCCCTTTGTATTTTCTGAGCGTTTTGGTTTTGCTGATTATGTTGAATGGGCCCTTGATGTTCCAATGTATTTTGTTGTGCGTGATGGTCGTTATTATGATTGTACACACATAACGTTTCGTCAGTTTATGAATGGAGCATTAAAAGGACAAGTTGCAAATTCAATTCCAAACATGGGAGATTGGATTAATCACTTATCAACGTTATTTCCTGAAGTCCGCTTAAAAAGATTTTTAGAAATGAGGGGAGCTGATTGTGGTTCTTGGAAGCGCATTTGTGCGTTGTCGGCTTTTTGGGTTGGGCTTCTTTATGATAGGGAAGCACTTAATGAGGCAGAGGCTTTGACAAAAGATTGGTGTTTTGAAGAAGTTTTAGAGTTGCGCCAACGCGTTCCTAAAGAAGGGTTAAGAACTCCTTTTCGTCAAACTATTCTTTTAGAGTTAGCACGTCAAGCTCTCGCTATTGCTCGCAAAGGCTTAAAAAATCGCAAACAGTATGATACGAATGGTTTTGATGAAACAAATTTTCTTAATCCTCTAGAAGAGGTTGTTGCAATGGGACAAACAGATGCTGAAAAATTTTTGTCCCATTACTATTCTATTTGGAATAAGTCTGTAGAACCTTTATTTTTAGAATGTGCCTATTAAATTTGAAGCAAAGATACTTCCTACTTTTTTAAAAATACATATCACCGTGGTGGTTCATTCACTCATTTGCTCTAGAGAGCATATCCTATCTTTCTTTTAACATTTCTCATAACGGAAAGGATACAATACAAAAATTTCTTGGGGAGTGTGATTTTTATACCCAATAATATCACGATATTTCCGTAATCATAATGTTGTCCCTTTGTACAAAAGATAGTTCATAAGAGATAAAGCTTATTATCAAACATTTTTTATTCACTTGGCTAAGCCTACTTATGAATAGGTCTGAAAATTATATTTTTTACTTTTAAAAGGGATAAAAAATATAATTTGCGGTTAATAGTCAATTATTATAATTCAATATACGATGCTTATATGAAAGAGTATTTTATTATACAAAAATTACGATATCAATCTTTCAGTGCGCTAAAAAGACAGTAGAAAAAATACCGATAGATCTATGTATGTATAACTCAATTTTATTTTTATAAAAAAAATAAATATATTATGTAAATAGATAGAAATAAAGATTATTATATATAATGAATGTGTTAATTACATCATTAAATATTGATAAATAAAAAATATTATCTTCATAGAGTTATATGAAATTATAAGCTATTCATAGATAAGAAATAACTATTTGTATGCAAAGGGGTATTATATTAAAATACTATTATTCTTGATAAAGAGGCACGAGATAAAGAGATTGAGCTTGTAACGAATGAGTGTTTGAATACGCACAAAAATTCAAAAAAGCACAACATTTCTATAGCAGAATAATCTTTATCAGTATGAGCGCAACTTATTATAGGCAATTAATCATCCCCATACATTGTAAATCTACTGTAAGACTGCTTTTAATGCTTTAAACTATACTATTCATAAAATTTATAATATTTGTAGACTTAAAGCCTCTCATTTTAATCATATATCCTCAGTCTTTTCCATTGTTTTCATTATCTAGAAATTTGTAATCGTCTTTGTTATGCTCTCACTAGGATAAGCAGCTTTAAAATGTGCTCGTCCTTCATCCGTAATGGTATCACGCCTCTGTAAACCAGATGTTTTTCTTTCCTTTATTGAATTTGCAAACAAATGGGATTGTTTTTCATCATGAACAGTTACAGAGATTCAACGTTTTTATAAAGATACCGTGGAAAGCATTGACCTGTATCTATTGCATCTAGATTAGGCAAATTCTTAGCTATCAATACAGAAAAAACGCTTCGTGCTCCTATGCCTGTAATTTGTATCATCCTATTTTCAACTTTTTGTCCTATCAGGACTATACGAGGCATTTGGTAAATTCCATCGTTGAGATTCCGATTATAATAAAACCACTGTTGCGTAAAAGGATGATATGAACTCTGAGTGAGGCATGCCTCTTCAAATTCAAAAACCTTTCCTCTTATTAGTTCTTGCGTAACATTATAACTCCAACTTATCTTTTTTATATCTAAAGTGACAAAATTATCTATAGCACATGCACGTGTTGTTCGATCAGCATATGAATAGGTATCGTTAAAACGTTTTACTGCGCTATTATAAAAAGCAATCATATTATTTATATTTTCTGCTCAAGCTCCGCCCTCCAATGTTACGGCAACTCTTGCATTAAGATGTTTCATAAGAGGTCTTTCTACTTCTTTCTTATACATTTTTACTCATACGCCAGCCCTGCTTGTGACGTGCAAGCAAATGATTTTGATTGATTCAAGATAAACAGGTTTGAAATGAGAGAATCTTACGTTATTCGGGACTCTCATTTAATATGCAAAACAGTAAATTATGATTATAAATCAACATGTTGTATTTCAAAGCCTTTTTATGACTATAAAAAGAGTTTTGAAAAATAAAAAAGCTTTCATTGAGAGCAAAGAAAGAATGTATAAAAAGTATTTTCAATAAAATAATTATATTTGAAGTGCTGATCAAAGCTATTGAGAGTGCAGTCCATAAAATGAGCAGAAGTAGCTTGTTGGTGTATTTTCTAGAAAAATCATGAATGTTCGATTGTTAATTCATCCTTGCTTGGAAAGCTCGCTTCAGTTCAAATAGAAAAAGAGAGAGGTAAGGAGATTTATAGGATAAGATATGCTGGAATTATTCAATATTAAGATGCAATGAATGTTGTTTATATTTTTCTTATTTAACTATTTTATAAGAGCATAAATTTAAAGAATAAGAAAATAATTTTATTTATTTTCTTTAAACAGTTATTAGTAGATAAAAAATTCTCTTTTAATCTATAAATTAAAAAAATAATGATTTTGTAAAAGCCTTGTAAGCTTTATAGGTTAATTTTAAATATCATGCATTGATTTTGAATTATGCAGATTATTTATGTCAACCATAATAATAGTGAGCATAGACAATGACACTTAATTTTTTCGTCAATTTATTTCTATTTGTTATTTTTTTATTGTTGGTTTTTCAAAGTAAGAAAATGCAATGGAGTCTTTCACTACGTGTTATGCTATGGCTTATCCTTGGCTTGATTTTTGGAAGTGTTTTGCAGTTTATTTATGGAGAGGGTGAAAGCACTTTATTGAAATCCGTTGAATGGTTTAACATTGTCGGTGAGGGCTATATTTTATTGTTGCAAATGATTGTTATGCCATTGGTTTTTATCTCTATCGTTTCAGCAGTTGCTCATTTACATTCTGTTTATGCTGTTGGAAAGATGAGTATAATAACAATTTCAATATTGCTTTTTACAACGGCTCTTTCAGCATTGGTTGGTGTGCTTGTGGTTAATTTTTTTGGATTAACAACCGATGGTTTGGTGCATGAAGGGCAAAATGTTTCTGCTCTTCTTGAAGGTCATATTTCTAAACTTGGAGATATGAATATACCAAAGATGATTTTGTCTATGATTCCTAAAAATCCATTTGCTGAGTTGAGTGGAGCTAAACGTACGTCAATTATTAGTGTTGTGATTTTTGCGTCATTTTTAGGTGCATCGGTTCTTCTTTTAAAGAAAGATGAGCCAGAAAAAGGAGAAAAAGCGCTTTTATTTATTCAAGTGGCACAAGCTTGGATTATGCGGTTAGTCCGTATTGTGATTGCTTTGACGCCTTATGGTATTTTTGCACTTATGACGAAAGTAGGAGCAATATCGCGTATTACAGATATTTTAAATTTACTGGTTTTTATCATTGCCTCTTATGTCGGTATTATTTTAATTTTTGGAATTCATGGTGTATTGCTTGGTATTTCTGGGATTAATCCCTTTCGTTTTTTCAAAAAGGTTTTACCAGTTTTAACATTTGCTTTTAGCAGTCGTTCAAGTGCTGCAAGTATTCCTTTGAATATTGAAGCGCAAACACAGTGGATAGGTGTACCACAATCCATTGCGAGTTTTGCAGCTTCTTTTGGGGCAACAATTGGACAAAATGGTTGTGCTGGTCTTTATCCAGCGATGCTTGCGACCATGATTGCACCCTCTATGGGTATTAATCCTCTTGATCCTACTTGGATTGCTACGCTTATTGGTGTTGTAACGTTGAGTTCTATTGGTGTTGCTGGTGTGGGGGGAGGTGCTATTTTCGCTGCATTGATTGTGTTACCAATTATGGGGCTTCCTGTTACTTTGGTTGCTGTACTTATCTCTATTGAACCGCTAATTGATATGGGACGGACTGCTCTAAACGTGAGCGATTCAATGATAGCTGGAACGGTCACCAGTCAAATATTACGGACAACAGATAAAAGTATTTTTAAAAAATAATTTTAGATTATATTTTTGGGGGCTGTAAAACATCTGTAAGAGATATTTGCGCTGAACTAGGTTGTAGCGGTTTTTGTTGATTGGGATGAGGAGCCCAACCAGAGAGCCAGATGAAAGAAAAATGTGCACGAATACGTCCATCAGGATCACTAAATCGTTGTGCATAGATTTCAGCTGCGCGGAGAAAAAAACGTTTGGATACAGGGCGTCGTGAACGATTGATGAGTGCATTTTGCATTCCCATAGCTTTAAGATCGTGCATAAGGTCAAACATTGTATTATAACGTATTGTGATATCTTCAACGTCTGCTACAGGCAGGGCAAAGCCAACACGCTGTAAAAGAGCGCCTGCATCACGAATGTCGGCAAAAGGGTAGATTCTAGGGCTTGCTCCACCATAAATTTCACTTTCAGCTTGCAGCAGGCTTTCCCGCAATTCTCTTAATGTACCAGCTCCTGCCATAACAGCAAGAAATAAGCCATCTGGTTTAAGAGTATTTTTTATCTGGCTTAGAACACCAGGGGTATCATTGGTCAATTGTAATGAAAGAAGTGAAACAATAAGGTCACAGTAACTTTGAGGTAAATCAAGAAATTCTCGATGACGTAAATGAAATTTTTTATCATGGCTTTGATAAAGCGGATCGGTCTCAATGCGTTCTATGGAACAAACTTTTCCAGATTTCATTAAAGCTTGCGCAGCAAGGTCTGTATGGCTGTGTAAATCGAGAGCTAATGTAAAGAGGCGATCAACAGTGCTAAGGCGTTTATAGAGATCTTCTGCCATGTGAGAGAGTAAAAAGTCACATCCTTTTTTTGCTTTTTGAAAGGCACGTTTTCGGAATTTTTCAATGCGGTTATGATCAAAAATTAAAGGATGCGACATATTGTAGAACACTTTCGATCTATGAAAGAATATATTTTAAAAAGGTTCATTATTTGTGCAAGCTCTGTCAAGTTTATAATATGAAAGAAAATAAATTTATAGAAGGTAAGAGTTTTTAAAGGAATTAAAATTATAAATTGAGGAAATACAAAGGAACTTTTGTTCTGAGGGAAACTTGTAAAAGCCTAAATTTATAATGTTGTATTTTCGAGAAGCGGCGTTAAATAGCGGAGATATACTAAGTAAGTTCGTTGAACGCTTGAAAACGATGCTTTATCCACCAATTTGTCCTGGATGTAAGCAAAATGTTTTTACTTATGGTACGATTTGCTCCGAATGTTGGAAAGATCTTCAATTTATCACAAAACCTTATTGTCCTGTTATGGGGACTCCTTTTGTTTGTGATATGGGGGATGGTTTTCTTAGTGGTGAAGCACTCCGTAATTCCTATCCTTTTTCACGTGTTCGCTCAGTCATTGTTCATAAAGGGCTTGCACGAACTTTAGTAACGCGCTTAAAATATGGTGATCATATAGAATTGGCATCATTTATGGCCAATTGGATGATGTTTGCTGGACGCGAGGTTATTGATGATTGTGATGTTATTATTCCCATTCCATTGCATTTTCGTCGTTTTTGGGAGAGGCGTTATAATCAATCTGCTGAGCTTGCACGTTACATTGCAGCATCACAAAAAAAGCTTTTAAAACCGAGTTGGCTTGTTCGTTGTCGGCATACCCGTCCGCAGGTTAGTCTTTCTTCGAGAGAGAGAAAACTTAACGTAAAAAATGCTTTTAAGGTTTCGCATAAAGTTAAAAAATATCTCAAAGGATGTTCTGTTTTGCTGATTGATGATGTATTTACAACGGGTGCAACAGTTACAGCAGCAGCTGCTGCATTAAAAGATGCAGGTGCACGACAGGTTGATGTGCTAACATTTTCGCGTGTTCTCAAAGAAGATTCTATTTTTCCCTCTTCTTAAGAGGAATTTAAAATGAATATTATTAAAAAATATTGGAGGATAATACTATGAAAGAGGTAATAATTTATACACGCCCTAACTGTCCTTATTGTACAAAAGCACGTGATTTGCTTAATAAAAAAGGCGTAAAGTATACAGATATTGATGCTTCCACATCTCTTCGCCAAGAAATGGTACAGCGTGCAAATGGACGTAATACATTTCCACAAATTTTCATAGGTGATTATCACGTTGGCGGTTGTGATGATCTTTATGCTTTAGAGGCTGAGGGAAAGCTCAATTCTTTATTACAAGGCATATGATATTTGTAAATTACATATTCTTAAGACCGTTTTGCAAGAAGGAGATAGTTAACGCCCATGTCTTTTGAGCGATTCCAGCTGTCGTTTAATGGGTTATAAGTAATACCTATCTCATCAACGACAGTCAGAGCGTTTTTTGATAAGAAATTTTTAAGTTCTAGAGGTTTTAGGAATTTTTTATAATCATGGGTTCCTTTAGGAAGCCAACGTAGAATATATTCAGCGCCTACAATAGCAAGCCCCCATGCTTTCCATGTGCGGTTGAGTGTTGAGACAAACATCACCCCTTGTGGTTTCAGCATTTTTGCTGTAGCTTCTATGAAGAGATTAACGTCAGCGACATGTTCAACAACTTCCATATTAAGGATGATATCAAATTTTTCTCCTTCATTGGCAAGTACTTCTGCTGTCGTCGTGCGGTAATCAATGGAAAGATCATTTTGGGCTGCATGGGTTTTTGCGACTTCAATATTCGTTTGTGAAGCATCAACGCCTACAACTATAGCACCAAGACGTGCCATTGGTTCAGATAACAAGCCTCCTCCACAGCCAATATCAAGAATTTTCAAATTGTGAAAGGGCGTAAGTGAAGAAGGGTCACGATTAAACTCTAAACAGATTTTTTCTCTGATGTAAGCAAGGCGCGTTGGGTTAAATTGGTGAAGAGGTCGAAATTTTCCTTGTGGATTCCACCATTCTGTAGCAATACGTGAAAAATGATCAATTTCACTTTGATCAATAGTTGTTTGTGTTTCATCGATCATGTTGCCTTCCTTTATTTTTAATGATCAGGTCAAGTAGATTTTATACAAAGTCAAGAGAAATTAATATAATCATAATGAAACTTGCACAAATGATAGATATTCGCTATGTCGAGAAAATGGTTAGTTGATACAGCATCTAATTCTCATTACTGTTTGAGATAAGAGATGTAAAGGTAAGAGTGTTATTAATGGCGCGCATTGTCATGAAATTTGGTGGAACGTCTGTAGCAAACATTGAATGTATTCATAATGTTGCAAGGCATGTCAAAAGAGAGGTTGATGCAGGCAATGAGGTTGCCGTTGTCGTATCTGCGATGGCTGGTAAAACGAATGAACTTGTTCAGTGGACAAGTGATGCTTCCTCTATGCATAGAGATGCTCGTGAATATGATGTTGTGGTTGCTTCTGGTGAACAGGTTACGTCAGGTTTGTTGGCTTTGACACTTCAAGAAATGGGGGTGAATGCACGTTCATGGCTTGGTTGGCAAATTCCTATTCATACAGACAATGCGCATGGCCGTGCACGTATTACTAATATTGATGGATCTTTTTTAATCGAGTGTTTTCAGGAAGGTCAGGTTGCCGTTATTGCTGGTTTTCAGGGGTTATCTCCGGATAACCGGATTTCTACCTTAGGGCGTGGGGGATCAGATACAAGTGCTGTTGCTATAGCCGCTGCTGTACAAGCTGATCGCTGTGATATTTATACGGATGTGGATGGTGTTTATACAACGGATCCACGTATAGAGCCGAAAGCGCGTCGTTTACCAAAAGTAGCTTTTGAAGAAATGCTAGAAATGGCTTCTCTTGGTGCAAAGGTTTTACAGGTTCGTTCTGTTGAATTGGCAATGGTTCATAAGGTTCGTACCTTTGTGCGTTCAAGTTTTGAGGATCCTGATGCGTTAGGCATGGAGGATCCAATGAGTTCTTCTGGAACACTTATTTGCGATGAGGATGAAATTGTGGAACAACAAAATGTTACTGGTATTGCTTTTGCTAAGGATGAAGCACAAATTTCCCTTCGTCGGCTTGCCGATCGTCCAGGGATTTCGGCAGCAATTTTTGGTCCCTTGGCTGAAGAAAGCATTAATGTTGATATGATTGTGCAAAATATTTCTGAAGATGGCTCAAAAACTGATATGACTTTTACTGTACCATCATCAGATGTAGAAAAAGCCGTTACACTTCTTGAAAAGAATCGCAAAGAAATTGGATTTGATGTTCTCCAGTTTGAAAGCGATCTCGCCAAGGTATCTGTGATTGGTATTGGAATGCGTAGCCATGCAGGTGTTGCCGCTACAGCATTTAAGGCTTTGGCTGAAAAGGGTATTAACATTCAAGCAATTACGACCTCAGAAATTAAAATTTCTATTTTGATTGATAGTGCTTACACTGAACTTGCGGTTAGAACATTACATGCTGTTTATGCACTTGATAAGGGATAAGTATTTTTTAGTTTCAACAGAGTTTCAATAACGTAAAGCTTTAATATATATTAATAATTTTTGTTAAGGATATTTATATTTTAACTTAAATGGAATATTTAATACAGCAGGACTCTCTCATTTTAAACTTGTTCATGATGAATTTAAAATGGTCACTTATACATTACAAGAGAAAGATGTTTGGGTAAAAAACTGTTTAAGAAGGGATATAAAATATGCCGTCTATAAACGTTTTAGGGCCTATAGAGTGAGATGGAGAAGACTTTACGATAAGCCTTAATAGAACTAAGGAACAATGCACTGCGTTTATTCAAAGAATGCATGTTACATGAGGGACAGCCTCGTGAATACAGATTTAATATTATAAATCTTAGAGAAATGGGAGCTCATTGGATTAGTGACGGAATTACCAAAATAGAATTGATGATGTATTTTCTAGAGATGTTTAGTTTGTCATCAAATGATTGTTTATGACTTTATGTATATCTTGAAAATTTAATTTTTTCCGTATTACGAGGCAATAAAAAATATATCTCTATAGATAATATTTATGTTGCACTATAAGTTATAAAATTACCATGTCTTATGCGTTTATAGCTTCTTCAGAAGTACTTTTCATAAAATAATGATAATGTTACAGTGTGTTTCTTTTATGATTTTATTACTTAAATTTTTTTCATGTCTATTTCTCTTTTTTGAATTATGATTAAGATTTTCAAAGTTTTTGATACCTCCATATGTTCTTTAGGTTAACTTTCTTCCCTTAACTACTCTATTATAAGTATTTTCTGTGTCATACTGCCAATCACACATGAAATACATTCTTTCGTTTTTGCAGTATATTGTGCTAGTTTCTTATCATGTTTACATATTTTGCAAATGGTGGTCTTTGTAAGTAAAGCTCTTCTTGTGAGAAATATAGCCATATTATTTTACCCTTCTTGTATTTTATGTGGCGTTGTACAATTTGAAAGTCTCGGAAATATTGCTTTTTAAATTATCTATGAAGAGTATTTTATGATATCAAGAAATATAGAGCGTGCTCTTTGAACAAAAAGAAAATAAATATCAAATAAGAGCGGAAAAAGGGGAGAACAACGATATATATGCTCTATTTTTCCACCAATCATATGTTTTAGAATAGTCTAAATGACTAGGATTTTCTTTTTTTCCGCGAGTTAATTACGTAAACTAGAGTGCTCCCTATGGAAGCATGCTTCAAGTTTAATTCTTTCATGGAGTGAGACAAGCGATGTGTCGATGATAAAAAACGGGAATATTTTTCCACTCCATTGTCAATTTAATAGTGATGTTATGACGTTGTTATTCCAAATAAATCTTTTGTTTTTTGTTACCTGTATCAATATCTAATGTCAGAGCAGATGCATATTTGATGGTATATTGAGACGGATAAGGGGCCTACGAGCAACTCCTGTTTTTGTATGCCAGATAGGAATAAGGATGTTGCGTATACCTGGTGGGGTAATTTCTGAAATGGAGATAAAACCTAATTGGGTGAGAATATGAAGCCATAAAAGTGAAAACCAACTTCCATTTTACAACTTCCTTTTAATTCTGCTTTACAATTTTCAAAGGTATTGACAGCAATATCTTTTAAATAATGGATATTACACATTGGTTCACGTTTTTGTTTATTGCGTTATTTAAATCGTATATACCTTTCACGTAAAACAAAACGCTATTATAGTGCCAATTTACGTGCTTGTTTTGAAAAAATATCTCTCAAGTCCATTTCACGGCACCGACCATGAATGGTATAACGGTAAAGCCATTGTGCGCCCCATCTCCTTCTTAGATCAAAGGTGTCAGTTGGCCGTCATCATTTAATTTTTAGTTTTTGTGTTGAACAACTCTTGTATGGATATGGTGAAGCAGTCTTCTTTCTTCAAATAATCCATATTTCTCATCGGCTTGTGACGTGTAAGAGAATAGTCTTGATTGATTTATCATGTACAGATTTGAAATGAAGAAATCATACGATATTTGAACTCCATTCAAGATTTATAATGATAAATTAAATATTTTTTATCCAAAAATAATGTGCTTTTAAGCAGATAAAAATTAAAGTTATTTAGAATACCGCAATAAAATCAGTAACGAGGAGGGTGGTTTATTGAAAAAAAATAAACCATGGAATTACTTAACTGATTATTGAATTTTGCTTATTCTTATCTGTTTCGTATGATTAAACATAAGATATTGATTCATAATAATTAATTTTTTTATAGTGAATAATAGTCCTGACGAAAGGCAGCTTTTCTGAAACCACGAAGCCTTTTATATTGAAACAATTAAAATCATTTCTGTGCATATCATGAGTGGAGCTGGTGCATGAGTAAAAGAATATTGAAGAAAGGAATAAAAATATCTCTTATAAGTCTTTTTAAGAGTCAAAGGTGTTGTAACATTAGAGGCTCGTAAATAGTATGATGATGTTAGTTTTCTCCTTCATAAGTGTAAAGATGAGGCGAGACAACAGCTTTTACATTAAATATCGTCCGAACCCAACAAATGAGCGAAATCGCTTTTTAAAAGTTCTGCATAAAAATGTATTTTCAGTTAGTTTGTTAGGAACTATGAGAAATTCCTTTATTGCGCTTAATATAAATAAATCCATATCCCAGACCGATAAGGGCAGATAAACCTGAGCCACAAAGGACCCCAATTTTTGCCGCATCAAGCAGAATAATATCTTTAAAAGCGAGCATTGAAACAAAAATAGACATTGTAAAGCCAATTCCTGCTAAAAAACCAATGAGTAAAACACCTGTCCAAGTCATATGAGGGGGTAGGCGGCATAGACCTGATTTTACAGCTATATAACTGGCAGTGATAATACCAAGAGGCTTACCGATGAAAAGACCAATGACAACACCCAGAACAATCAAGAATGATTTGTCAGAAGAAAGATCAAAGTTTGCAAAACTTACTCCTGCATTTGCGAAGGCAAAAACTGGCATGATACCGTATGCAACCCATGGATGCAATGCTTTTTGAACACGTGTTACTGGGGCAATCATGTCCCGTTGTCCTTTGCGCATCTTTTTCAATGCTGTTGAAATATGATGCAGATCTGTTTTTGTATTTTTTTCTTGAAGAATTTGCATAGCGTTACTGAGCATGGTGAGTGGCGCTACAAGAGTACGGGTAGGAAGAACGGGAGTCATCATCCCTAAGATTACGCCAGCAAGCGATGGGTGAACACCTGTTACCATTAAACCCCACCAAATGATTGCACCAGGTAAAATGTAAAGCCATGCTGATGCAAGCCCGATCCACTGAAAAAATAGTACCAAAGCAATACCTACTCCTGCAATCATTAAACCGCTAGGATCAATGTTTGTTGAGTAGAAAAAAGCAATAATAAGAACAGCGATAATATCGTCAATAATTGCTAATGATAGAAGAATAATATGAAGATTAGAAGGAATTTTTTTTCCTAGAAGAGCAAGAATACCTAGAGCAAAGGCAATATCTGTTGCTGTTGGCACAGCCCAACCGCGGATATGTCCCTCGTTAAAATTGAAGATAAAGTAAATAATTGCAGGAACACAAACGCCCCCTATTGCAGCAACAATTGGTAAGATTGCTTGTTTAAAATCGGCAAGAGCACCTTCATGAATTTCGCGTCGAATTTCCATTCCTGCGACGAGAAAGAAAATAGTCATAAGGGCATCATTAACCCAGAAATGTAAATCCCATGAAAGAGTGAAATGACCCAAATTAAAGCCAAGAGGTGTATGCCAAAAAGATTCATAGAAAGCAGCATATTTAGAATTGGCAAAAATAAGTGCAGCAGCAGCAGCTAATAAAAGAACAACACCACTAAGAGCTTCAATATGGAGAAAACGCTCGATAGCAGAAAGCGCTTGATTGGTGACACGAGAAGCGCGATTAGGCAGGCGATTTGAAGATAAATCAGACATGAACAACTCCAAGAATCGACAATTTTAGATTCTATATTCTCTGTATAAATGACTCTGTGTGATACCTTCTGTATCATATAAAAGAAAAAAGAGGAATAAAGTTCTTAATTTATAGGTAAGATCATCATGTTTAAAGCACAAAATGTTTAAGGTGATGTTTCATTTTTAATAGTGAGATGTACTTTGCTTAAAGCCTTGGATAGATCATTTTGTAGAGCAGATTCGAGATCAACTATTGCGAGACCTTTATTATCGTTTGCTTTAATTTTAACGATCAATGTTTGTGAATTTTTAGCAAATTCTCCTAAGGATTTTGAAATTTTTTCTGCTTCGTCATGATTTTTTATCAGAATTTTTGGGGTCTGCGTCATCATTAGATAGAAATCGTCATAAAGTTCCTTTTTTAGATCATGTTGGCTGTCATTAAGGTTTTGCGCAAGATAAGAAAAAAGCTTATCAATGAAACCTGCATCCGTATATTGTATATTAATTTCATTGATGCCAAGGTCTTGAGACGCAGCAATCATTATATTTTTCTGACCAGAAAAAAGCTTTTCATCAACATCAATAACCTTAGCAGATATGTTCCCAGATCCAACGTTTTTCATATTGAAAGACATTGTATCAAGAAAGAGCATACGTTTTTTTTCATCGTAAGAAATATCAATTTTTCCTGAAACATTAAAGCGCTCAAGATTGATTTTTTTAAGCAAATTTAAGTCTTTTTCATTCATTTTTTTAGGTAAAACGGAAAGGTTATTGAGAGAAAGAAAAAGCTTTTTAGGGATAGGCTGTTTCCACAAACTTGGTTTGAATTGGAATGATTCGAGCGTTGCTTTCAACTGCGGTATATCAACAGTGATATTATCAACTTTGGCATCCGCTGAGGTAATGGCGAGCAGTATGTTTAGAAGAAGACCATTTTGTGCTACTTTTTCAGCGATTTTATTATTCTCTTTTCTTGCATTAAGATAAGCTTTGATTAATTTTTCAGGAGTTTGTTCAAGCGGTTTCATCTTTAAACCAGATGTTTTAAACTGTCCAAGGAAGAAAGAGCTGTTTTTTTCTGCCTCTTCAAAAATATCGACACTTATATTATTCAAAGAAATGGGGCCAGTAACGGTTTTACCTTGATTGAGAGCATTGTTTTTTCCAAAAATGATAGAGTAGGCATAGTTGATATCGATATCATGGGCTTTTATTGTATCACTTTTAGCCATAAGTTGCATCTGTTTGGCACCATTTGCTACGACCGTTTTAAGATCCATATTTTTGATACTAACTGAATGGATATGGTTATTTCTAAAATCAGAAAGCTGGAAATTCTTGATTTCAACCGTTTCTGTTCGGTTATTTTTATTTTCTATAGAAAGTTGTATATTGGGAGCAATAATTGAGGAAAGCTCAATACGCATCATTGATTGTAAAAGACGTGATGTTATCGTTCTATCCTTTTCTTTTAAGGATACATTCCGAAGAGAAATTTGGGGAATTTGCACATGAATATTATTATGCTTTAAATCAACATTATAAAATGTAAAAGTTCCGGGAATAAAGGAAAGAGGAGGACGGGCAGAAATGGCACCAATTTTAAGTGATGTACCAGCTGGAACAGGTAATGTCACATTCTTCAAATTGATTTTACCTAGAATGCTTACTTCAGATGTTTTGGCTTTTATGGAATGACGGGCTATTTCTTTTCTTACAAAACTGTCAAGATAGGGTTTTGCAATATAAAATCCACCAACAATTATAATTGCCAAGATAGCAACAAATCCAATAATGCAAGTGAGCCAATATCTGAGGTTACTTTGATACCCACTATTAAGATTGACCATTCTTTCTTCTTTCATTTTTACCACTCTTTGAATTGAGAGTGAAGATAAATTCTTTTAAGCAACGACAAAGGTTTAAATATAGCGTGTACCAGTTTCAACAATTATCTACTCTCTATATTAGAGTTATTCTCATCTTTTTTACAATATAGCTTTATCAACTTTTATCAATTTTCTTTGGGTTCAGCACTTTATAGAAAAGCACGCATAATAAGGAGAGGCAAGTTTATGCGCATCATAATTTTTTATCACTTTAAAATTATCCTAAAATATTTCGATGTCTGCTTTTATCTTGCTGCTGTTTATAGGAATATTTAAAACATAAAAAATATGTTCTTGTTCATTATAATTTAATGGGGAGAGGTAAGTGTTATGACAGAAAATCAAATAATGGCTTTTTCGATCATTGGTCTCATGATGGTTGTTTTTATTTGGGATCGATTTCGTTATGATCTTGTTGCTATTTGTACTTTATTAATAGCTTGTGCCCTTGGTCTTGTCAGTCCGAAGGAAGCTTTTAGCGGTTTTAGTAATGATATCGTTATTATCGTGGGGAGTGTGTTTGTTGTCAGTACTGCTGTATCTCGCTCTGGTATAATGGAATTTATTATCCAACGGATATGGCCAGACGTGAAATCGGTGCGTCTTCAATTAGCTTTTTTGGTTCTTTCTGTTGTCGTATTATCAATGTTTGTTAAAAACATTGGTGCTTTGGCGATTATGCTTCCGATAGCTTTTCAGTTTGCACGTCGTTCTCAGGTTTCTCCTTCTGTCTTTTTGATGCCCATGGCCTTTGGTTCTTTGTTGGGGGGGCTTATGACACAGATAGGAACATCTCCCAATGTTGTTATTTCAGCGATGCAAGAACGTTTAGTAGGAACACCTTTTACTATGTTTGATTTTACACCAGTTGGTGCGGTTGTTGCGACGGCTGGTGTTGTATATTTGGTCTGTTTTTATTGGCTTTTGCCTGTGCGTGTGCGTTCAGGTGTATCGTTTGATGATGCCATTGATATTCGTAATTATGTTGCAGAAGTACATATTCCAATAAATTCACCGATTGTGGGAAAAAATATTGTTGATTTGGTTAAGCCATCAAGTGGTGATGTTATGGTGATTCAAATCATCAGAAACAAAGTATCTATTTCACCATTACCAGATTTTGTTTTGTCTGAAAATGATATTATTTTGCTGGAAGGATCACATACAGGGTTAGATAGCGTGATGAACTCTGCTCGTTTAGAGTTTTTTAAGGGGGGAACTATTGTTGCAGGTGATAAGGACAGTGATATTATTGAAGCAGTCATTACCCATAATTCACCTCTTATCGGTATTAGTGCGAAAGAGTTTTCTTTATTTGATCGCTATAATGTAAATTTGCTTGCGTTAAGTCGTCAACATGAAAGGGTGCGGGGAAGACTTGATGATATTATTTTCCATCTTGGAGATGTGATTGTTTTGCAAGGACAGGATGCAGTTATTCCAAATTTATTAAGAGAATTGAAATGCTTGCCCCTAGCAAAACGAAATATTGTGTTTGGAAATTTACGACATGGTTTCATCTCTTTAGCTGTTTTATTTATAGCAATTATTTTTACAGCTTTTCATATTGTTCCAGTTGCTTTTTCTTTCTTTTCTGCTGCTGCTGCAATGGTGATCTTTCGTGTTTTGCCCGCGCGTGATCTGTATCAGGCATTAGATGGCCCAATATTAGTGCTATTAGCGGCTCTTATTCCAGTGAGTGAAGCGTTAGAGAAAACAGGATGTACGGATCTCATTGGTCAATGGCTGAGCCAATTGGCAATATTTTTCCCGCCATCCGGTGCTTTAGCGCTTATGTTGGTGACAGCTATGTTGGTTACGCCATTTTTGAATAATGCAGCAACAGTGATGATGGTAGCACCAATTGCGTCAAGTTTTGCTCATTCCCTTCATTATAAGCCTGAAGCTTTTTTGATGGCTGTTGCAATTGGTGCGGGCTGTGAGTTTCTTACACCTATTGGACATCAAAGTAATATGCTCGTGATGGCGCCAGGAGGATATCGTTTTAGTGATTATCCACGTTTAGGTGCTCCATTGGCGGTGTTGATCGTTATTATTGCTGTTCCAATGCTTATGTGGGTTTGGCCTTTACAATAGGATATTTTTAGAAACTTTAAGAATCAATTATAAAAGGTTGTTAATCGTATGAAGATAAGTTGAAGGGATATACTTTATATAAAGAGCTTTAACTGAAGATTTGGAATTATACCACACTGTAATCATGGCGCTTCGGTATTTTTGATACAGATAAAAATTTATCTATTTGGTTTTAGTAGATATTCATGGAAATTTACTGTTTATTCAAGTTTTTTCAAGAATTGGTTTTTCTATTATAATTGTATAATCCAATACAACCAACGATTGCGGTTGAAGACTTTAAAAGATTATTCCTCTATATAATGGAGAGAAAGTTCGCTTGAGATGATAGGCAATCATGATAAATATTAAGGCAGTGAATTTTTCATAATATGTAAAAGCTGTAATGTGAACAAACAGGGTGCTTACATCATTTTCGATTAAGACTGTTGCAAAAATCTGATTGAATTGGCTACATGTTGATTTAAAATAAATAAACGAGCAATTTAAAGATTTTTAGTTAATTAGGGCTACCATCTTTATCCATTTATGCGTAAAAGCACAGGTGAAGTAACTTTTTTCAAGGTATGATATATGTCGTATGATAGTTTTATTGCTGAAGTGAATGCAGAATTTCGTCAGGAAAAGGCGCTTGCTTTTTGGAGACGGTATGGTTTTTCAATTATTGGAGCGGCTGTTCTTTTTATATTCATGATAGTTGCTTATCAAGTTTATCATCATACACAAATAAAGAAAGCTGGTTATATTGGTGATGCATTTGTAAAGAGTCTTGATCTTGCGGATACACGTGATTTTGATAAAGCGATAAAGCAATTAGAAACTGTTAAAACCTCTCATTTTGGGGGGTATCCTTTTCTTGCTCGTTTACGTGAGGCTTCTTTACTCATGGAGAAAGGTGATATTATTAAGTCAGTGGAGATCTTTGATTCTGTTGCAGCGGATGAGAAAGCACCGCAGATTTTGCAGAAAGTTGCAAAAATTCGGGCGGCTTATATTCTGGTTGATACAGGGACATTAGCTGATGTTGAAAAGCGCATCAAAGATATGGCAAGTGATACCGATCCTATGCGTATGTCTGCAAGAGAAGCTTTAGGCTTAGCTGCTTATAAGGCGGATAAAATGGATGAGGCGGTTTATTATTTTAAGAAAATTTCTGAAGAAGGTTCTTTGGGTTTAAAAATAACAGATCGGGCTCGAATGATGCTTGAGCTTATACAAGCTGAGGGCAAGGCAAATAAGGAATAAATCGATGAGCCTTACCATTGCTATCGTTGGTCGTCCCAATGTTGGGAAGTCAACACTATTTAATCGTTTGGTTGGGCAAAAATTGGCTTTGGTTGATGATAAGCCTGGTGTAACACGTGATCGGCGTATTCATGCGGCAAAACTTCAAGATCTACGTTTTGATGTGATTGATACGGCTGGGCTGGAAGAAGCAGGTGATCATACACTTGAGGGGCGTATGCGTTCTCATACAAAAGTTGCAATTGATGAAGCGGATCTTATTTTATTTGTATTTGATGCAAAGAGCGGAATAACACCAAGTGATTTAAATTTTTCTTCATTGGTTCGCAAATCAGGAAAGCCAATTGTGCTTGTTGCCAATAAGTCTGAGTCAAGAGCGGCAACAGGAGGAGAGTATGAGGCGTGGTCATTAGGTTTGGGAGAGCCATGCCCAATATCGGCTGAACATGGTTTGGGACTTAGTGATCTGCGTGATGCAATTATAGATGCTGTTGGGTCAGAGCATGTTTTTGGCAACAACAAAGAAGAAGATAGAATGATACAACCTGCATCTGTTGGTGATGATGTAAAGGATTTGGAAGAAGAAGAGCTTATTTACGATGAAAGTAAGCCCATTAGGATTGCAATTGCGGGGCGTCCCAATACAGGAAAATCCACTCTTATCAATAGTATGTTGAAACAAGAGCGATTGTTAACAGGACCAGAAGCAGGACTCACGCGTGATTCTATTTCTGTAGATTGGGAATGGCGTGGTCGTCATATTAAACTTTTTGATACTGCAGGTTTACGTCGAAAGTCGAGAATTCAAGAAAAATTAGAAAAACTATCTGTTGCAGATACTTTGCGTGCTATTCGTTTTGCAGAAGTGGTGGTCATTGTTTTTGATGCAACGATACCTTTTGAAAAGCAGGATTTACAAATTGCTGATCTTGTGATTCGTGAAGGGCGTGTTCCAGTTATTGCTTTCAATAAGTGGGACCTTATTGAAAACAGTCAGACCACATTGATTGATTTGCATGAAAAATGTGCGCGATTTCTTCCTCAAGTTCGTGGTTTGAGAGCTGTTCCTTTATCAGGACAATATGGTCAAGGGATTGATAAACTGATGGAAAATGTCATGATGATGCACCGTGTATGGAATCGTCGCATTTCGACGGCTAAATTGAACCAATGGCTTGGAACTGTTGTGGCACATCATCCACCTCCTGCGGTTTCTGGACGTCGACTTAAGGTTAAATACATCACACAGGTTAAGACACGTCCTCCTGGATTTATGATTTCCTGCTCGCGCCCCAAAAGTATGCCTCAGTCGTATTTGCGTTATCTTGTCAATGGGTTACGTGAAACATTTGATATGTCTGGTATACCCATTCGCATATCATTACGAGCCTCTGATAATCCTTTTGCGACACGTTCTAAGAAGAAATGATAACTCTTTAATTTTTTAAGTGAATGAAATCTATACTTAAGAATCTTAAAAATAAGTTTTTTCAATGATCTTTCTTTTCATAAAAGAAAAAGTTTTATTTGCTAAAGTTTTAATTTTATTGATAATCATTTCATGAGAAGAGTTTAATAGGGAGTATTTAAGAAAGAGTACATAATCCTCTTAATGGGTCATTAAAGTGCAAGAATAGATGCAATATGAGGGTAGGGGAATGTAATTATGATGCTTGTTTGAAAAGCAGCATTAGATTATCGTTTCATAAAAATAAAGCTTATGAATAAGCGCTTTTGCTTACGATAGTTTGTCTGAATAAAAAGCAAAAATATTTGCTGAATCTACGGATATTCAATTGTAAAGAGCGAAATTCATAAAAGTGGATTAAAATTGTATAAAGTAGTATGGTAATCGTATTTAAATTTTATTGTGTTCTATTGGCTTAATCTATTTGAAATTTTGGATTTATTAATATCTTGTATTTAAAGGACCTTCTCTTAATACCCTCAAGCTCATTTCGTGATGAGGCCTGTAATGGCGGATGTAAAATACTTTGCGAATAGGATCATATAGAAACCATTGATTATTTCATTTTCATAAAATAAAAAGTGCAAGTTTATTCGAATAAAAGGAGAAAACCAACGCTCTCATACTGTTTTTAGCTTTCTATGTTCTCTTTCAAAACTAGGACTGATATAACATTGGGAGTCGGAAAATAAGATGGTATTGGTTTACACCTTTTGTTAAGTGTAAAAATGGTTGTTCTATGAGTTTTATATTATTCACGTGAACTTTTCGTTATACATTCACGGGTGCTGTCGTGAAATCGGTTTAGGTGCTTGGAATATCTTTTTAAGAAAGCATGTAAATTGAAAAATACGTTATTTCTGCAATAAAATTTATACGATAACTTGTGATAGATTTCTTTTAGTATCTTGACGAATAAATTCGGGAACAATATGATGCACACGGTTTTATGAAATGTATTCTTACGTTGCTTTTTAATTAAGGAGCCAATGATGGCGATGGGCGAGAAACCCGTTATGAGCCGTAAGGAGGCTGAAGAGGAAAAGCAAGGAGAGTGTCTTCATTCAGAGGATTTGGAATGTCGTAGTAGGAACTTAAGCGTAGCTTTAGTGCGCAAGCAAGCATTAAAGAAGCGGGAGCATAGGAATAAGCGGGAAAAATCACAAGGAAGGATGGCAGGTGCAATTAAGCTTTCCAGTGAGTTTCTGGCAAGTATTATAGTTGGTATTGTTTTGGGGTTGGGGTTTGATAAGTTAGCAGGTTCATGGCCTTGGGGATTGGTATTTTTTCTCTTCTTTGGATTTGCTGCTGGTGTATTGAGTATTCTTCGGTCTGTGGGGTATGTTTCCTCCAGTCAATTAGGAAAAAAAGGCGTATTGCGCCAAGATAAACAAAATAAAGGGGCCAATGAGAGGTCCGATAAATGAGGTTGAAGTGACAGCGCACGCTCCAGATCCTATTCATCAGTTTGAGGTTTTAAGGCTGATTAAGATTTCCATAGGAAATATGGATTTATCGTTTACAAATGTATCATTGTTTACAGTTCTCACGGTTGTTGTAACTTCTATTTTTCTCTTTATTTCATCATCGAGTCGTGGATTGGTTCCAACGCGGATGCAGTCTCTTTCGGAAATGGCATATGAATTTGTAGCATCGACTCTGCGGGAATCATCTGGTGTGCAGGGAATGCAGTTTTTTCCTTTAGTTTTTTCTCTGTTTACTTTTATTTTGGTTGCTAACTTTATTGGTCTCTTTCCTTATTTTTATACGGTTACGTCTCAAATCATGATCACGTTTTCGTTAGCAATGGTGGTAATTTTGACGGTGATTGGTTATGGCTTTTATAAGCATGGGGTCAGTTTTTTGAAACTGTTCGTTCCCAGTGGAGTTCCTGTTGTGGTTTTACCTCTGGTGACAATGATTGAGGTTATTTCTTTTCTCTCCCGTCCAATTAGTCTTTCTCTTCGTCTTTTTGCGAATATGCTTGCTGGTCATATTACGCTTAAAGTGTTTTCTGGGTTTGTTGTTTCAATGATTGGGGTAGGAATTGTAGGTGTGGGTGGTTCGATTTTACCGCTTATTATGACTGTAGCAATTACTGCTCTTGAGTTTTTGGTCGCATTTCTTCAGGCTTACGTCTTTACGGTTTTAACTTGTATGTATCTTAATGATGCAATTCATCCAGGACATTAATAGAACTGGCGGTTTTCCGTCGAATAATGCAATTTCGCTTTAAAGGAGAATAACATGGAAATGGTGCTTGCAGCAAAATATATTGGCGCTGGTCTTGCTTGCTTTGGTATGGCTGGAACAGCTTTAGGACTTGGTAATATTTTTGGTAGCTATCTTTCTGGTGCATTACGAAATCCATCAGCAGCAGATAGTCAGTTTGGACGTCTCGTCTTTGGTTTTGCTGTAACAGAAGCTTTGGGAATTTTTTCATTGCTCATTGCTTTATTACTTCTTTTTGGGGTTTAATCATTATCAAAAGGGTATATCTGTTCTTGCATGAGGAAAGATTTACCCTTTTAGGCTCTTAACTAGAGAGATGCCAGAGAGATGTTTGTCAGTTATCATCGGTTATAGAGGGCTTTAATAAGCTATTTAAAGGATGAAAGAAGATGTTTGTTTCAAGCGCTTATGCACAGAACACTGAAACGTCGATAGAACATATTAAAAAGGTGGCAGAGCATGCAAATCGTGTGTTTCCGCCTTTTGATTTTGTGCATTTTGGTTCGCATTTTTTCTGGTTGGCAATTTCTTTCGGACTGTTTTATCTTTTTATCTCCCGTGTAATTGTACCACGTATTGGCGGTGTTATTGAAACACGGCGAGATCGAATCGCATCTGATTTAGATCAGGCAATGCGCATGAAGCAAGAAGCAGACATTGTTGTTGAAACTTATGAGCGGAAATTAGCAGAAGCGCGTTTGAACGCGCAGGCTATAGCGCAGGTAGCTAGTGAAGAATTAAAAGAAAAGGCAGAGCTTGAACGGAAAGAAATTGAAGAGAGTTTAGAGAAAAAACTCGCAGATGCTGAAAAACAGATAGCAAAAATTCGGGATAAAGCGATGCAAAATGTTGGTTCTATCGCTGAAGAAGTAGCTCTTGAAATTGTGAAAAAATTGATTGACGTTGATATCAGCAAAGAGGCTGTTCGTTCAGTTGTTAAAACTGCGGATTATTGAGGAAGACAAAGATGACTGATACTTTTTGGGCATTTGTTGGGTTAGTTCTTTTTTTGGCTCTTTTAGTCTATTTCCAAATTCCACAGAGGGTTATACACCATCTTGATGCGCGTGCGAAACGTATCAAAGATGAACTGGATGAGGCTCTGCGTCTTCGTGAAGAAGCACAAGAAATATTGGCTGAATATCAACGCAAACATGCAGAAGCAGAAAAAGATGCGCAAGAAATTATTGCAGCAGCAAAGCATGAAGTTGAATCTGTTATTGCTGAGGCACGTGCAAAGGCAGAAGAATATGTAAAAAACCGCAATAAATTGGCAGAACAAAAAATTGCCCAAGCAGAAGCGGATGCAATACGCATGGTTTCTTCATCAGCGATTGATTTGGCAATTTCTACAGCACGTACCCTTATTGCAAGGGAAATAGATTCTAACAAGGCAGATGAACTTATCAAAGAGTCTCTTGAGAAAGAATCATTTATCAAAATGAAAACATATCTTAATTAATGATATTTGAGAGATAAAGAACAGTCTCTTTGGTTGCATAATTTTCTCAATATTAATTAATAAAAGTCATAAAAAAGAAAAAATTATCTTCATTGTTTTTATCAGTTAATAGGGTATTTTGATTTTAAATGACAAGTTTTGAGAAGTCTGCAACCGATTGTGTAACAATGTGAGTATGTTTGAGAAGAGCAAGACGGTTAGCACGAACATCAGGTTTTTTATCATTCACCAATACTTTTTCAAAAAATATATCAATCAATTTTCCAAGTGGCGCTAGCACACTGAGTGCAAATGATAAATTTGTTGCATTGATGGGAGCAAGAACCTTTCTTTCTACTTCACAGATTGCATGATAGAGCTGCTTTTCTTCTTTCTCGATAAAGAGCTCAGGATTAATTTCATTCGCTATTGTTGTGCTTTTTTGAAATTCATTTTCAAGAATATTGGCAGTACGTTTTACAGAGGCTACAAAGTTCATTCCATCATGGGTATTGATAAAAGCGATAAGCGATTCGACACGACGTGCAACCAATAAAAAATCATCAGAATCTTTATTTAAAACGGCTTCAAGGGCATCGTAACGAGCGCCTTCCTCTTTTAGATGGATTTTCAGACGGTCATGAAAAAAGAATAACAGATCTGATAAAATATATTCTGTTTTTTCTGGAAGCAGATTCTGCAATTGTGAATTTTCTCTTTGAGAGATTTCATATTTATTTTTTTGTTGTAAGAAAAGATTCGTTGCTAACTGGAACAGCGGCATAAGATTGATTTTCCAATCTCGCGAAAGTACAAGCCTAATAATTCCCAATGCTGCTCGTCTTAACGCATAGGGATCTTTTGAGCCCGTTGGTTTTTCATTAATGAGCCAAAAGCCAACGAGCATGTCAATTTTGTCGGAGAGCATAACGGTTATAGCAAGTGGTTCTTGTGGAAGACGATCTGTTGGTCCTTGAGGTCTATAATGGTCTTCGATTGCTACAGCTACGCGAGGATCTTCCCCTTGAAGAAGGGCGTATTTTTGCCCCATAACACCTTGTAGTTCAGGAAATTCTCCGACAATTTCTGTTTGCAAATCAGCTTTTGCAAGGATGGCTGCACGTTTTGCTAAAAGAGGATCTGTTTGTATCAAAGGGGCAATTTCTTGTGCGAGTGCAGCAATGCGTTCTACCCTTGCTCCTTGTGTACCTAATTTAGCATGAAAAGTTACATTCAAATGATCAAGTCGCGCCATTCTTTGATCGAGAGGTTTTTTTATATCAAGTTGAAATTTTTTTATAGAAGATTCCAATTGTTGAAGATCAGGCAAATCACGCTGATCGGTTTGCCAAAAATGAAGTGCATCAGAAAGACGGGCACGGACAACCTTACTATTTCCTTTCGAAATTTCTTTGCCTTCATCATTTGCAAGAATATTAGAAACGAGAATAAAATGATGAGAAAGTTTTACTTTTTCTCCTTGTTTGCGGGTGACAAAACATTTTTGATTGGCTCGAATGGTCAAGCGAATAATTTCTGGAGGAATATCAAGGAATGATTTGTCAAAATCACCCATCAGGATAACAGGCCATTCAACAAGACCAGCAACTTCTTCTAGGAGGGGATTATCTTGAACCAGTTCTAAACCGTTTGCAAAGCAGAGATTTTGGGCATCAGCTAAAATAATATTCTTTCGTCTTTCGGCATCCAGAATGACTTTATGGGTTTCAAGTTGAGTAACATAGTCATCAAAGCGGCGCACTTGAAATGGCTCTCCATCACTTAAGAAACGATGACCATAAGTTAAATTATTGCTTTTAAGAGAACCAATTGTAAACGGAATAACATGTGTTTCACCAATTTCTGGTCCGAAGATGCAAAGAATGTTTTGTAAAGGTCTAATCCACTTCAAAGTACCACTTTGTGCTGAATCTTTTCCCCAACGCATAGATTTCGGCCACGGAAAGTTGCGGATAATATCCGGTAAAATATCGGCAATAATTTCTTCTGCAGCTCGACCTTTTTTAACAATTTTAGCAATATAAAAATGACCTTTTTTATCATCATGTCCAATATGCGCTTCAGAAACATCATTTAATCCTGTTGCACGTAGAAAACCATCAATTACATGCTGTGGTGATTTTATACTGGGACCTTTGCGTTCTTCATGGACATCTTTGGAGCGTGTGGAAAGTCCGCGTATGTCCAATGTTAGCCGACGAGGTGTCCAATATTCACGAGCAGCTTCATAGATCAATCCAGCATTCACAAGTTGATCTGTAACAGATTTCTTAAGATCAGCAGCAGCTTTTCGTTGCATACGTGCGGGGATTTCTTCACTGAAAAGTTCAAGAAGAAGATCAGACATTAGGCTTCTCCAGTATATATTTGTCCAGCTTCTGTGAGTAAGAAGGCTTCCCCACAACGGCGCGCGAGATTACGAACGCGAAGAATGTAATTTTGTCGTTCGGTTACAGAAATAACGCCACGTGCTTGCAAAAGATTAAAGATATGGCTCGCTTTAATACATTGATCATAGGCAGGAAAAACACAGCGATGGAATACATTTTCTTTATTTGGTTTTCCAGCATCAAGAAGTGCGCTGCATTCGCGTTCTGCATCGATAAAGTGCTGATGGAGCAGTTTTGTATCAGCAAATTCGAAATTATAATATGAGTATTCCTGTTCTGCCTGTAAAAAAATATCTCTATAACTTATTTTGTTTTCTCCCTCCAAACCATTAAAGTTAAGGTCATAGACGTTATCAACCCCTTGGATATACATCGCTAGACGCTCAAGACCGTATGTGAGTTCCCCTGAAACAGGAGCGCATTCAATGCCGCACACTTGTTGAAAATAAGTAAATTGAGAGACTTCCATTCCATCGCACCAACATTCCCATCCAAGCCCCCAAGCACCAAGAGTGGGACTTTCCCAATCATCTTCAACAAAGCGAATATCATGCAGTTTTGTATCAAGCCCGATAGCTTGTAGCGACTTTATATAAAGTTCTTGTAGATTGAGCGGAGAGGGTTTGAGAAGCACTTGGAATTGATAATAGTGTTGTAAACGATTTGGATTCTTACCATATCGGCCATCTGTTGGACGTCGAGAGGGTTGGACATAAGCAACTTTCCAAGGGCGTGGCCCTAGAGAGCGTAATGTTGTTGCTGGATGAAAAGTCCCAGCTCCGACTTCCATATCGTAAGGTTGCAAAATTGCACATCCATAGTGTGCCCAATAATTTTGCAAAGTTAAGATTAGTCCCTGAAAAGAACGTTTGGGGTTAAGATGTTCAGGCAGTTTCACGCTTTATACTCTTTATATTGGACTAAACAAAAAAACAAAGTAATTTTAGTTTCTCTATTTATTATTCATGTGGTTTATGGTTAAGCATCGTTTATTGCAAACCAAATTTCAACTTTTCTTGAATTTGTTCAGAATTTTCTGGTTTTCCGTCAATTGCGTGGTTCCATTGAAAGATTGCTTCACGTTTACGTCCAACTTTCCAATAGGCATCCCCTAAATGATCATTCAGTGTTGGGTCTTCAGGTTGTAATCTGACAGCATTTTCTAATATTTGCACTGCTTTATTATATTCTTTTAGTTTATAATAAGCCCACCCTAAAGAATCGAGAATATGACTGTTGTGAGCTTGCAAAGCAGAGGCTTTTTGTAGCATACGGAGCGATTCTTCAAGCTTCTCACCACGTTCCACAAGGGAATAGGCTAAATAATTAAGAACCTGCGGTTGATTTGGAAAAAATTCAAGTGATTTTCGCAAGTCAAGTTCTGCTTTTGGCCATTGCTTTAAACGTTCAAAAGCAATACCACGCTGATAAAAGAGTTTCCAATCGTCCTGCTGAAAGTTTTTTATCTTTGTAATAGCGTAGTCTAGAGTTTTAATAGCCTCAAGAAATTTATTGTCCTGCATATAAAAAGCAACGAGCGTTATCAAAATATTACGATCATTGGGAAATTTTTTATTTAACAATGTGAGTAATTTTATTGCTTCTTTGTAATTGTTGTTATTGGCAAGAAGGAATGCAAGATGAAGTTGTCCATCTTTATAATAAGGAGATTTAGGGGATAAAGCGCGATAAAGTTTAATTGCTTGATGTGGATCGTTCAATTTAGCAGAAATGTGTGCGAGCTGAAACAGTGTTGCGTCATTTTGAGGGTATAAGGCGAAAGATAATTGCTTAAAAATACGTGCAATTCGCCCTGAGTTTTTGTAGTTGAGGGCTGTTCCAAAATTATATAATACCTCGGCTGCTCCTTGTTGAGGTGTTTTAATAACTCTCTCTAAGAAAGAATTTTTTTCAATTTTTTCTTGAAAGTTTTTAAGGACTTCTCGACCTGACAACATTTGTTCGCCATGCTGGATTGTTTGAAGAGCTTGGTTGCGCATATTATGGCGCAATTGGAATGAGGCATAGGCTATGATAATACGCTCATAAGTATTAGGAGCGATAAGAGTTCCCTGTTTGTTACTCAGTGCTTTAATGAAATATTTTTTTGCATCCTTTGGCCGTTCTGCAAGGTCGCTCATAAGTGCTAGATGATAAGATATAAAAAGATCATACCAGACAGGACCTTTGAGTTTCTTAAGATCATCGATTGCCTGAGATTTTTGTCCAGATCCAAATGTAATCCAAGCGCCGATGAGTTCAGGTATTGGATTATTGGACGTAGGCAGTTCCTTTAATTTCAGAAGAGCCTTGGCATTCTTATAATCTTTTTTGATGAGACTTTCTACTGACAAAGTTAAGGAAACAAAGGGAGTTATAACATCGTTCTCTTTGAGTTTTTGGGCTTGTTGGACAGCTTCTTTAAAGTTTCCGACCGAGAGCATAGCTTCAAGGAGCTCTTTTTGTGTTTCAATGTTATCAGGTTGATAAACCAGTGCTTGTTTAAAATAATTGATAGCAAGTTCTGTTTTATTTTCATGATTTGCAACCCTTCCAGCTAAATAAGCACCTGTAAATGAGCTTGTATGAGTTGCTGCACTTATTTTACTGTAGGTGAGGGATGGCATCAGCATGATACCCACGATAAAGAGGGCAAAAAGTCGAGATACCGTTGCAGAGCACATGGAGCTAATCCTTTTCAAGATAATCAATTGATGGTGTTGTTTATAGATCATATCTTATTACTTTGTTGAGAAATACTGCGATTCTTGCAAAGAATTCAATTTACGCGCGCAATACAAAATTCAACAGTCTCAACGAGAGCATTATAAGCAAGATTTTCATTCATGGGAACAAGAGCATCAATTGCATATTTTCCATAGATGCGTGCTTGTTCTATTGTATCTGTGATACTATCATACTTTTCCATTAAGTGTTGTGCGTGTGCGAAGGATTCATCATTATTATTGTCATCTTCAAGCGCTTTTTTCCAGAAATCTTTTTCTACCATATTTCCACGCTCATATGCGAGAATAACAGGCATTGTGATTTTTCCTTCTCTAAAATCATCCCCTATATTTTTTCCTAAGTTTTGAGCACTACCGCTATAGTCAAGTGCATCATCAATTAATTGGAAAGCTAAACCTAAGGATGTTCCATATTCACGTAATGAAGAACGCTCTTTATTTCCATAGCCAGCAATAATGGGTCCTACTTCAGCGGCTGCTGAAAAAAGTGCTGCTGTTTTTGCATCGATGATTTTGAGATATTCTGAAGGGCTGGTTTTTATATTTTTTGCGGCAGAAAGTTGCATAACTTCTCCTTCAGCAATAATTGCAGCAGCGTTGGCTAGGACAGAGAGCGCTTCTATGGAACCGACATCGACCATCATTTTAAAGGCCTGCCCCAATAGGAAATCACCAACAAGTACACTTGCTTGATTCCCCCAAATCATACGTGCTGTAGATTTTCCACGTCGTAAATTACTTTCATCAATCACATCATCGTGTAGTAATGTTGCTGTATGCATAAATTCAACAGCTGTTGCGAGTTTTATATGCCCGTCACTTTGATAACCGAACATATGAGCAGAAGCGAGCGTAATCATTGGGCGTAATCGCTTTCCACCTGATGAAATAAGATGGTTAGAAATTTCAGGGATCATCTCAACCTCTGATTTTGCCATAGAGAGAATAAATTGATTTACGCAATCCATATCTTTTTGAGTAAGATTGACAAGAGATTGAAGAGAAATTTGATTATTTCTTATTTGTTTTGGTTTGATAGCTGCACTCAATGTGTTTACTCCTAGAGTATTGCAATGGACATATATAAAATTTACTTTATTCATTAGCATAAAGGGGGTTTGGTTTTGACTCAAGCTTTTGATGTCGTTTAAAAGTGTTAGCTTGGAATGTTATTGGCAAGAAATGTTCTTTAGCGAGTGTAATCTTATTGTTATAAAATAATAAAAAATTTAAAATAGCAGCTGAATGGCAAAAATGCAGTTTATAAAGGTGAGCATTAGGCTTTTAAATGGATAAAGCAGCGAATCAGAGTGGTGAAACAATTGACAGTTTTCACCGCGGGAAATTTTATTTGGTTCAACCCCATAAATATGGTCATCGTTCTGGAATGGATGCGATGTTATTAGCTAGTTTGGTTCCAAGTGATTTAAAGGGCAAGGTTGTTGATTTAGGTGCAGGTGCTGGAGCTGCGGGTTTGGCTGTTGCTTCGCGTTGTCTGAAAGTTCATGTTACCTTAGTTGAACGTTCAGCTTTTATGGTATCTTACGCTCAAAAAACGCTTATGCTAAAACAAAATAAACAATTTGCTAGCCGAATTTGTTTGCTAGAAGCAGATGTTACCTTCAAAGGGAATGCCCGTATAAAAGCAGGTTTGATAGATAATAGCTTTGATTTTGCGATTATGAATCCACCTTTTAATAATCCCACCGATCGTAAGACACCTGATAAACAAAAATCTGAAGCACATGTTATGTCTGAAGCGATGTTTGATAACTGGTTGCGGAGTGCAGCAGCTATTGTTAAGCCAGGTGGATACTTAGGGCTCATTGCACGTCCACAATCGTTGACAGATATCTTGCATGCTTTAGAAGGGCGTTTTGGTGGTATTTGTATAATTCCTGTGCATGCCCGTGCGAAAACAGCAGCAATTCGTCTTTTATTTTACGCAAAACGAGGAAGCAGAGCAGCTTTATCTATTTTACCGGCATTGGTTATACATGAAGGTAATGACCATACTTTTTCACCCCGAGTTGATGCAATTAATAATGGATATATAAGCTTGTGGGAACTTTTCTAATAGTATCTTGTGTTTTTTAGTTTATTATTTAAAGTCTACACTTTGTTGTTAGGGAGGTTTGACTTTGGGTGAAATTATATTTCTGCTTGTAATGTGGGGATTGATTGGCGCTTTTGGATGTTATCGCGTTCTTCCTTTTTGTTGTCCTTGCCTATTTAATTGTTCTTAATTTATAAGGAGATTTTGTTTTGATGGATTTTATTAAAAGTTTTATTCCACGCCGTTTTTCTTCCGATAAACTTGAAATTCCTGTGGTGCGCCTTCAAGGAGCAATTATGGATTCATCAGCATCTATATCTCGTACCCTTTCCCTCAGTAGGTGTGCAAATCTTTTAGAGAAGGCTTTCGCACACAAAAAGTCACCGGTTGTTGCACTTATTATTAATTCTCCTGGTGGTTCGCCTGTACAATCGCGTTTTATCTTTAAGCGCATTCGTGACTTGGCAGAAGAAAAAAATAAAAAGGTTCTTGTGTTTATTGAAGATATTGCAGCATCTGGTGGTTATATGATTGCTTGTGCAGGGGATGAAATTTTTGCAGATCCTTCTTCAATTGTTGGTTCCATTGGAGTGGTTTCAGCTTCCTTTGGTTTTCCGGAACTTTTGAAGAAAATTGGTATCGAACGGCGTGTATACACAGCAGGAAAGAACAAAGTTACATTAGATCCATTTCAGCCAGAAAAAAAGGCGGATATTGAGCATTTGAAATCTCTCCAACTTGAAGTGCATCAAACTTTTATCGATTTGGTTAAAGAACGGCGTGCTGAAAAATTATCAGATGATTCGAATCTCTTTACAGGAATGTTTTGGAGTGGAAAACAAAGCGTTGGGCTTGGTCTGGTTGATGGATTGAATGATGTACGTTCTGTTATTAAGGAGCGCTTTGGTAATGATGCAAAACTTCGACTTATTATGCCTCCAAAAAGTTTTTTAGGACCTAAAACGCCTTCAGGAGTGACTGCACATACGGTTTATACAGTCGTTGATAGTGCATTGATGGCAGCAGAAGAGCGAGCTCTTTGGCAGCGTTATGGTTTGTGATGGAAAGGATCATTCAAGCCAGAGAGATTTTTATCTAAAAACAGATACTAGAAGAAAAAAGGCTTGAAATGATACGAATGAGAACATGTCGTTTATTTTGTATGAGAACTCTTTATATTTATTGTTTTTTAGAAAACGATTAAGAATATTCCAAGCTGTTTATAGGGCTCGTGCTAAAAGTATGGGTAAAAGGGGGAAATTTTTAAAAGAACCCTATGTAAGTGAATATTACGTCATATGATATCAAATGTACAAACTTCGTTCCAAAGACATTCCTATTTATTTACACCTATTAAATTGAATTTAGCTCTACATGTTGTGGGGCAACGTGCTGATGGGTATCATTTAATAGAAAGTTTGGTTTATTTTAGTCTTAGCGGTGATTGTCTACACTATGCACCTTGTGAAAATAATCAGTTTGTTTTGACGGGGTCGTTTGCAAAAGGGCTTGTTTCTCATTTAGACAATTTGGTTATTCGCGCAAGGGACTTTATGCATAAGACTTTTCCGGAATGTGCTCAACCTGCTTTTTTTCGGCTTGTAAAAACATTACCTGTTGCTTCAGGCATTGGTGGTGGCTCAGGTGATGCAGCTGGGGTTATCAGCATGTTGCGTCGGCAGTGGAATCTTGATTGCTCTTACGAAGAATTAGCAAAAATGAGCTTAGTTCTTGGTGCTGATGTTCCCATGTGCCTTTGTGCATTAGAGTATCAGCAGCCGCTTTTGGTTAAAGGAATTGGTCAAGAGATGATACGACTAAAAGAAGCTTGTTCATTAGCAATGGTATTGGTTAATCATGGACAAGAGATTTCAACACAAGCTGTTTTTAAAGCGTTAGAGAAGCGTCATAATCCTTCTTTAAAAATTAATACAGACGCTTTAAAGAGTGTTGATTCATTAGTTGAAGTTTTACAAGAAACGCGTAATGATCTTTTTTCTCCTGCATTAAAAATAGCACCTCAGTTAGCTGAAGTGTTATCTATATTAGATGAATGTGGGGCTCTTTTTTCCCGTATGTCTGGAACGGGAGCAACTTGCTTTGGCATTTTTAAAAATAAACAAACGGCGCAACAAGCAGCTCTTTTTATCAAATCAATGTACCCAAATTGGTTTGTAAAACCTATCATGACTTTAGGAAATATTTGATAAATAAATATAAAAGCTTTCATTTTATCATACATAATAAAAGAGGGTAACCAAAGAAATGTGTTTTTTTATTTTTTGTGCAAGAATTCGTGGAATGTTTGAAGAGCCATTTAAAACTGTAATGCTTGCAAAAAATGATCAGGCTACAGAAATAGATGTATGTTTGTTGTATTTGTGCTGTATCAAAGATGTTTAATTTGCCGCTTCAACCAAATTTTTCGTGCGAATTGGATTTGCAAAAACAGGGTTTTTTTCATATAGCAGGTGTTGATGAAGTAGGACGGGGGCCTCTCGCTGGACCTGTGGTAACAGCAGCCGTTATCTTGGATAGAGATCGTATTCCTAATGGGTTAAATGATTCAAAAAAACTTTCTTTTTTCCAACGAAATAGACTTTATCATGAAATTTTGCAAAGTGCATTAGCGGTTTCAGTCGCCAGTCTTTGTGCTCGTACAATTGATCAATCTAATATTAGAAAAGCAACGTTAGAAGCAATGCGTCGCTGTATTATAGGATTAGCCATTCCAGCCCACTATGTCCTTGTTGATGGGCGTGATATTCCTTCTGAGTTGTCCTGTCCTGCAATGGCATTGATTAAGGGCGATCAGCGTTCAGTTTCAATTGCAGCCGCATCTATTATTGCGAAAGTAACGCGTGATCGGATGATGGAATGTACAGGACAAGTTTATAAAGGGTATGGGTTAGAGAAGCATGTAGGTTATGCAACGCTAGCGCATCGTACAGCTCTTGATAAATATGGACCAGTTATAGGATTACATCGTTATAGTTTTGCACCACTAAAAGAGTGTAAAAAAGGTAATTAAAATCAGTGATTTACTACAAGAGTAAAGGGTTTTATAATTCATTGATTCTATTATGTTTTTTGAGTGTCTATCCCTAACCTTTTTGAAGCTTTTTATCACTTATTCCTATCTATTTTTTCCAGATATAGAATCAGATATTTCTAACATGGGCTTAACTCTTATTTGTTATTAACCGTATAGCAATGATATACGACAAGGGGCGGTAATGGCAATTGTGGGTTTTAAATATAAGGGCTTAAAATTATTTTATACAACAGGTTCCACAAAAGCTATTTGACCAGATCACTTAAAAAATTACGCGTTATCTTAACGGCTTTAACAAGTGCTACTACGCCTGAAATGTTGAGAGCGCCTGCCTTTAAAATACACCCTCTTAAAGGTGAACTTACAGGGTACTATTCTATATGGATGAATGGAAATTGGCGTGTTACTTTTCGCTTTATAGGAACAGATGTGGAGCTTGTTGATTATCAAGATTACCATTGATGAAAGGAACGAAAATAATGATGCATAACCCCGCACATCCGGGCGAAGTTCTAAAAGTAGCTTTCTTAGACGAAATGGGGATAACAATACAAAAGTTAGCTAATCATCTCCATATGACAAGAGCTTCTCTATCAAGAGTGATTAACGGACATGCCTCTATGAGTACCGAGCTTGCAGTGAAATTAGAACTAGCTGGTTTTAGTAAAGCGAAATTTTGGCTGGATATGCAAACAAATTATAATTTATGGCAAACAATGCAACAGACACAACCACCTATTTCTCCTCTGGTTTCTGAAGCACATCAAACGTCGCTTTGATTTCGTTTATAATTTTGACGGGGCTTTAGTTTTTTAGCTTCCGCCCGTTGCTCTAACCTTTTTGAAGTTTTTTAATGGCTTCTATTGCAAGGCGTTTTCTATCGGCTGTTTTGGTATAAAGAGATGCCATTTTATCTTCTGTCCAGCCAAAAAGCGCTTTCATTTGCGAAACCGTAGCACCAGCATTGGCTGCACGTGTTGCTGCTAATTTTCGCAATCCGTGCGCTGATTTTTTAATACCCGCCGCATTACATGCTTCACGAAAGAGGTTGCCAAAACTTTCTTTGACAAGCTTATTTCCACCTTTACCACAAATGAATGTTTGATCACCTATGGGACCAATTTTAAGGGTTTCCTCTAGTTCTGGTAAAATAGGAAGAAAAACATCTGTTTTAAATTGGCTCTTTTCTGTTTTGAGATAAATGATATTATCTTTGACGTCTTTCCAGCCGATACGAACGGCATCACCACGACGCAAGCCTGTATAAAGAAGAACATCAATCCAGACGCGTTCATGTGTACCATGTGACCAACGGTGATAATATTTGTCTATGTCCTCTTCTCGCCATGGTAGTAATCCCTCACTGTTTAAAGATTTTGGTGCTTTTATATTAAAGGCAGGATTTCTATTTAAAAGGGCATTATCAACCGCCCAATTAAAGAGATCGTTTAAAGAGGTCAAAAAATATTTTGCCGCTGCGAGAGTAGCTCGCCTTCTGTCTACGGCGTCAAGGATGTGGTGTTTTTCTATGCTTTTATGTGCACGATCAGCAATATTTTTAGAAACATTGTTCAGAATTCGATATTTAACTTTTTAGTAGATTCTAATTGATTATGCCATTGCATGCTTTGTAAATACTGATGCAATAACCAATCGAAAGAGCCTTTTGTAAGTCTGTTTATTTTCTTGGAGATGACATTTTGCGCTTGTTTAATAGCCAGCGTATATTTGCTCTGATGGAAATCAATGGACTGTCATAAATTTTAGCTTTTCCACTAATAAATGTACCACCGAAAACTTGTGCATTGGCAAAAACACGAGCGTTTCCGTAAACATGTGCATCCCCAAAAACTTTGGCATAACCATAGACTTTTGCATCATCACTTATCCAGCAATTGCCATCATGACCTAGATTGTCTTCTTTTTGTATAAAAGCGCCAAGATCACCTGCCTTTACATCTCCAAAGTCTCTCAAAGCAAGGATGCAGTAAAGTGTAATGTATCCACCAACCTCAATTGTTTCATCAGTCAGTTCATATTTCTTTTCCTTGATTTGCGCAGAATTCACCCGTAGCGTGAATCATGCATCACTTAAAAGTTATTAGGAATGGGTAGGGGGCTGGGAGGCATATGGGCACTCCCATTTTTTAAAAATATGCAAATTTATTTTTTTAGATGTGCTTAATTTCATATTTCCAATCAGGCAATGGAATGAGAGCTAATGCGAGTTGTCCTCTATGACACATGCATACATTAGCTTCAAAACAGGCGATTGCAACGCGCTTTTTGTTTAAAAAAATTTGATATAATTTGTTTATTGCACAAGAATTATCCTTGAGAGTTGTATTTTGATAATCTTCAAAAAGGCGATCATAATCTTTTGTGTTTTCAAATTTCTTCGTTTTTCAGAGGCAATTCCAAGTTCAGGCATATGCCATATATTCAATATCAATGTTGTTTACAACTTTCTCTAATTGTCTTTTTGAAAATCCGTATTTTCTGCTTATTGGATTTTTACGAATATCATACAAAAGTTTAATATTATTTTTGATAAGTTGATTGAAATAGTCCTCAAAGGATTTTCTTTCATAGCCAATGGTAAAAAACAAAGCTCTCATCTTTAGCAGGCTGTATGATGATATGTTTGATGTTACACACGTTTAATTTCCTTAGTAAATAGGTGGGGGCTCTATGAGCGCCTCTTTCCAAAAGGGATAAATCCTCTAGCGATTATCATAGTGTTGTGGAGCAATCAGGTATCAAAGCGGGTGATGGCGGCTTTAATATCATTGTTAAAGACAAAACGACCCTAACCGGAGGCATCATTGCCAGCACCGCGCCGGCAGATAAAAACAGCCTGACTACAGGAAGCATTAGCACCAGTGATATCAGCAACAGTGCCCATGCTAAAGCCAGCAGCCATGGGTTTAGCATTTCTGGGAATGACACGATAAAGAACATTGCCAAGAATGTTTTAAATCACGGCAAAGCCAAGGATGCAGTAGAAGGGGAAACCAAATCTGCTATCAGTGATGGGACTATCATCCTTACTGATACAACTGGACAGAGGGCGATGGGGCAAGATGCTGGACAAATCATTGGCTCTCTCAACCGCAACACCGCAGCAGCACACCAAGCAGTAGTGACAGCTAGATGTCGCACCGCTTGAGGGGGTAGTGCATAATCGCGTAGATATGATCAATAATTTATCGGATGAAGGATTGGGATACTGGGACAAAATACGCGAATTCGCATATCTCAAAGAGCATCCTGAGGGTGAGGTTGCGCATGATGAAAATGGCAATGTCCTCTATTTAACCGATGAAAATGGAAAACCTATAAAAGGCAGCTATGGAAGAAAAATACCTCTGTATCACTATTTAACACCAGAAGAAGAAAAACATTTACAAAAAGGTTCTGATGGCAAGGTTCATATGTTTTACAATGGTATTTTTACCTCACCAGATGATGCTGCGCGTTATACTGTCCAGTTTGCTGACAATGATCATGGTCCCCTTTATTTTACATACTTCCCAGAAGCTGAAGACTGGGAAGTGGAAGTAGGGATAGCGATTTTTCAGAAGTTTCTGGAAGGTAGATTTTTTTTGGATTGACCAATTCAACCAAGAAATTCCAGGATATAATGTATCTTTATGGCAATACAGGATGGCATGATGATGCCCATAGTCGTGGTACCATAACAGCAGGAAATGGATCATATAATTTAGTAAAGCATGGTGTTCTCGGTATAGCAAAGGAAACAACGGTTAATTTCTTTGGTCCAGCTTATAATACTCAAGACATGGCTGATACGTTATATATCTTAAAGGATGGCAAGCAAACCACTGTCGGCTTGGAAAACCATGCAGATGATTTTGTTGGTGTAGTATTTGGTGGAAATTCCGCTACTTTTTACCAAAGACCCTTTGGTAGTAACGCAGTTAAAGAGGCAAAGAAAGTACTATTTAGTTATCCCAGCCCTCATGTTTGTTATGCAAATGTGGATCGAGCATGTAGACATGATTATGGTTCATCTCACCGTATACAAATTGATTCAATTAATTCATGGAGCAAAAAATGAAACAAACCTTAAAATTATTAAGTGTGATAACTCTATTGAGTATAGCTGGGTGCCAGTTTAATAAAACTCCCATATCTTCTATAGGGGCATGGGAGAAGCCAGGAGCAGATTTTACGGAGATAGGAAAAGCCTTGTTAGAATGCGGTATGCCAACCCCTTATGATAAGGATCCAGAAAGTAGAAAGCTCAGTAATAATGCAAATGCAACCATTGATGCTTGCATGCTCCAAGCGGGATTTCGCTATAAATATGATGTGGGGGGAGGCTGGTGTGGAAATCATAAAGCTGAAAACTTGCCCATTTGTCGTCCAGGCGCTGTTGTTCCACAGCGCAGTGTCAAGAAGCGCTTAAACAGCCCTTATTGTAAAAAATATAAAAATGCACCTGAATGCAAACCTTAAGTCTTTCTTGTGATGATTAACAATCCGCCATCCTTGCCTTTGCTTGGAATGGTGGGATTGTTTTCTCAACCAATCATCTCAATATTGTTCACCGTTGTTTTAAGCAGCGATGACAGAAAATATCAACAAGCTTATGAGCTGTTTATTGTAAATAAATCCATTGAAAGAGGGGAATAATGAAGAAAATCTTAAAACTATTGAGTTGTATAGCTCTGTTAAGTATCACTGGATGTGTTAACTCAATTCCCTCACTTTCTCCAGCATTATGGAGAAATAAAATACTTTTAGAATGTGGAGTACCGGACCTTAATAAGGTTGTGGCGCTAGATTTGAATCAATTTGCCAGTATTGAAATGTGTATGGCGCAATCAGGTTTTCGCCCTAGCTTTACAATACAAGATTGGTGTGAGAACCATAAATCAGACAACCTTCCCATATGTCGTCCTGGTGCTGTCATGCCTCAGCGAAGTGTTGAGAGACGCTTAAATAGCCCTTATTGTAAAAAGCATTCAGAACAACTTGAATGCCAGCCTTAAGTCTTGCTTCAGCAGAGAAAGCCTTGTCCGTCCTTACGAAAATTTCGCTTGTAACGTGCAAGCAAGTGATTTTAATTAATACAACATGGAACAGATTTTAAATGATAGAATCCTACAGAATTAGTTTTTTCATTCAACATGAAAACAATAAGTTATCTTTATAAATCAATGTGATGTGGCAGGATGAAGATGTTTATGCAAAGAATCTAAAAGTTTTTTTGCGAGTGTTTGAATAATTTCTTTGTTTTTCTGAATTTTAGATACAAAATACTATTGCTAAAGTACTAAAAGTAGATCATGCTGGTAAATAGATGAAACTTTGATGGCGCTTGGTTTTAAAAAAGGCAATATTTGATTTCACTGTTTGCGCTGGTATTGATTTTGCAATAACAGATAATAGTTTATTGTATGCAGAATACTGTTATTTAGATTTTGGTAAAAGAAATTTATAAAGAATATTATCATTAACAGTTATGCGAAACTTTAATGAAAATGAATCCAACTTTAATACACATAATTTTAGTGTGATTTAGTTTACAAATTCTTATTGAATGCAAAATTAAAAGTTTAAGAAGCCTTATTTGCAAAAATTCTTTATTTTTTTGTGAGTGTGTCATTTTTGCTACAGATCTTTCAGAAAAGATGCTCTATATGAATTTCATTTTGGATATTTGGAGAGATTTTATGAATACAAAACGTTTAATAACAGCGTCTATTTTTTCTTTAATTTCAGCGTCTACAGCACTAGCTGCTGATGTTATGATTCCTCATCAGCCAGCATCATCGACTGCTTCTACCATTGTTGCACCTACTTTTTCATGGACAGGTCTTTATTTAGGTGTCCAAGCTGGTGGTTTTTCAAGCAAAGCTGATATGGCTCTTGTTGGTCAAGAAAAGAGTTTACCACTGGATAAAGAGTTCTCTCCTAAACTTTCAGGGTTTGCAGGTGGTTTTTATGCAGGTTCTAATATTGATCTCGGTGACAACTTTATTTTTGGCATCGATACGGATTTAATGGTATCTGGAAAAAAACACACAAAGACCATTACCATAGGAGCGGCTGATAACACTACAGTAGAAAATGCAGTCGTAAGATCCCGCAGATCCGCAAAACCACAAATATCTCCAACCTCACAAGCAACAGAAGGAGTACAAACGCAAAAAGACACCTCAAGAGCACCTGCAGGTACAGGAACTACAACAGTAGGGACTCCAACAGCAGGATCCACGTCAGAACAATCTGTTGCAGCGCAATCCAGTCAAGCACTAACTAGATCAGTAAATACAGTTCAACAACCACAAACAGGAGCAACACAATCAAATAAAGCAGCAACAACTAGAAGTTCTGGCAATGTCAATTCAACAGCAGAAAAAACAGTGGTAGTGGGAAGGGAAAATTCAGGAGTTTCAACACCACCATTAAAAACGCCATCTGCATCGCCAATACCACAATCAGCATCCTCTAGACAGACGGTGAGTTCAGTGCAATCGCCATCGTCCTCATTGGAAAGATCAGGTACAGGACCGACATTGGTAAGCAGGGTAAATGGATTAAAATCACCTGCACCTAAATCAATATCCTCTACCACAGGAGCAAGCTCACCAGAGCAGTCAACGCTCCTATTGGCAAGATCAGACACAGGAGATCAACCATCAGTAGGAGGAACAAATGGAGTAACTGCGTCTGCAAAATCTGCAGAAACATCATCTGTATCAGCAGGGGCTGTACAAGTGCAAGCTAATCCAATAAAATCGGTTGCTGTAAAACCCGCGCCCTCTATCTCATCAACGGGAACAGAATCAAGTCAGCCAGCAGCAAAAGCACCTGCATCGGAACAATCATCATTAAAAGAAAGAACAGTACCGAGCGGAGGGACATTTGTCCTCGCGAGATCAGGATCATCTTCTGAAACAGCAAAAGCTTCCAATGGAACAAGCGGAGCCCAATACGGAGGTCATCATGGCACCCATGGTAGCGGAAATGCTAATCCACATGCTTCTCGTTCTCATGGTGGACAGAATATGGCTGGACACGGTGCACAAAGTACACAAGCGGTGGATAAGAACGCTTCCAGTGTATATGGTATAGAACAAATAAAAAAGATGGCTTCTGAACTTGGTCTTGATCAAGAGGATGCAGTTGAAACTTTAAGTCATACTTTCAAACAAAATTGGGGTGGTGCTACACGGGTACGTATTGGTTTTGCTGCTGATCGCTTTATGCCTTATCTTGCTGGTGGTATTGCTTATGGGCAATTCCAAGACACTGTATCAATATCTGTTAAGGATGAGGATGGAAGAGTCGTTTCTTCTAAGAACTTAGCTGATGAAACAAAAACCATGATTGGTTACACACTTGGTGGTGGCGTTGATTTCTCGCTTCTAGATAATGTGATTGTACGTGCAGAATATCGTTACTCTGATTTTGGTAAAAAGAAATTTGCAAAGGAAAAACTTGAAGTTAACTACAAAACCAATGATTTCCGTGTTGGTGTAGCTTATAAATTCTAATTTTTTAAAGAGTAAATTTCTAAGAGGCTCCACTGTCAGTGGAGCCTTTATTTTTTTTTAAGATCACTTTTTGGTTTCTTTTCTTGTGAATTTCATGATAAAGCCCATAGAGTGTGATGATATATTTTCCTGATCGCTGCTTAATACGAATGATAAGCTCGGCTTTCCCTATAGATAAAAACCAGAGTTGCAGGGTTCAGGGAAGTTATGCAAAAATGAAATCGTAAAAGTGGACAGGGATATTTCACAATGGCTGTGAAAAATGAAACAATAGATTATTCAAAAACTCTTTATCTCCCACAGACAAATTTTCCTATGCGTGCAGGGCTTCCGCAAAAAGAGCTTGAATTGATGGCGCGTTGGGAAAATATGGGGCTTTATGCGCAATTGCGTCAACAAGCAAAAGATCGTCCATTTTATATTCTTCATGATGGTCCGCCTTATGCAAATGGTCATATTCATATCGGGCATGCTTTAAATAAAGTTCTAAAGGATGTGGTTGTTCGTTCATTCCAAATGCGCGGTTTTAATGCAAATTATGTACCTGGTTGGGATTGCCATGGGCTTCCAATTGAATGGAAAATTGAAGAAAAATATCGAGCACAAGGAAAAAATAAGGATGAGGTACCTCTTAACGAGTTTCGTCAAGAATGCCGTGAATTTGCACAGCATTGGGTAACTATTCAAAGTGAAGAATTTAAACGCCTTGGTGTTGTGGGAGATTTTAATACGCCTTATACTACAATGGCTTTTCATGCAGAAGCACGCATTGCCAGTGAATTGATAAAATTTGCTATGTCAGATCAGATTTATCGTGGTTCCAAGCCAGTGATGTGGTCTGTTGTGGAACGTACGGCTTTGGCAGAGGCTGAGATTGAATATCATGATCATGAATCAGAGGTGCTTTGGGTTAAGTTTCCTGTTTTTGAAGCAAATTCTGATGATTTATATGGTGCTCATGTCGTCATTTGGACAACAACACCGTGGACGATTCCAAGCAATCGTGCAGTGAGTTATTCTTCGCAAATTTCTTATAGTATTTACGAAGTTGAAAGTGCTGAAAATGATTTTGGTCCTCAAGTGGGAGAAAAGCTTCTCTTTGCAGACGCTTTAGCGATGAGTTGTGGAGAAAAAGCCAAACTTGTTTTGAAGCATTTGCGTGTTATTTCTTCTGAAGAGTTGAAAGCTCTTGTTCTTTCTCATCCACTCAAAGGTTTAGCTGGAGGGTATAATTATAAAATTCCATTGCTTGATGGTTCGCACGTAACAGAGAGTGCTGGTACAGGTTTTGTCCATACAGCACCAAGCCATGGGCGTGAGGACTTTGAAATTTGGAATGATTATAAGTCCTTACTGGAGCAAGCGGGGATTGATTCATCTATACCGTTTCCTGTTGATGATGCAGGGTTCTATACGAAAGATGTTCCAGGTTTAGGACCAGATCGTGAAGGAGGACCTGCACGTGTTATTGATGATAATGGAAAAATGGGTGATGCCAATAAAGAGGTCATTAATGCTTTAATTAAAGCAGATCGATTGTTTGCACGGGGGCGTTTAAAGCATTCCTATCCCCATAGTTGGCGTTCAAAAAAACCCGTTATTTTTCGCAATACACCGCAATGGTTTATTTCAATGGATAAAGATTTTGGGGATGGTTCAACTTTACGTAGTCGGGCTTTGGAAGCTGTTTCAAAAACGCGTTTTGTGCCATCTTCTGGACAAAACCGCCTAGCTTCTATGATAGAAGATCGTCCTGATTGGGTTCTTTCTCGTCAGCGTTCTTGGGGTGTTCCTATTTGTATTTTTGCAAATGAGGATGGTGTTATTCTAAAAGATGAAGGTGTGAACGAGCGTATTTTACGGGCTTTTGAAGCAGAAGGGGCAGATGCATGGTTTGCTGAAGGAGCACGTGAACGTTTTTTAGGTGAGCGTGCACATGAGCCTTGGGTACAGGTTTATGATATTTTGGATGTTTGGTTTGATTCTGGAGCCAGCCATAGCTTTGTGTTAGAAGATCGGGCTGATTTGAAATGGCCTGCTGATGTTTATTTTGAAGGTTCAGATCAACATCGCGGATGGTTCCAATCTTCTCTTTTGGAAAGCTGTGGTACGCGTGCTTGTTCTCCCTATAAGTCCGTGATCACACACGGTTTTACTTTGGATGAGAATGGTAAGAAAATGTCTAAATCTTTAGGCAATACGGTTGTTCCGCAAGAGATCATTAAAACATCTGGAGCTGATATTTTTCGTCTCTGGGTTATGACAACCGATTATTGGGAAGATCAGCGTTTAGGCAAAAAAATACTTCAAACAAATGTGGATTCATATCGTAAACTACGCAATGCAATTCGTTGGATGCTAGGAACTTTAGCACATGATGATGGAGAAGAAATATCTTATGGTGCACTGCCGGATCTTGAAAAATTTATATTGCATAGGCTTTTTGAACTTGATCAGTTGATTAATCGCGCTTACGATGAATTTGATTTTAAAAAGATTATGCGTGCATTATTGGATTTTTCAATCATTGAGTTATCGGCATTTTATTTTGATATCCGCAAGGATTCTCTTTATTGTGATGCACCTTCATCAAAAAAACGCAAGGCTTCCTTGCAGGTTGTCCGTGAGATTTTTGAGCATATGGTCACATGGCTTGCTCCAATGTTACCTTTTACTATGGAAGAAGCTTGGTTAGAGCGTTATCCAGGAAGCCAATCGGTGCATTTGGAACAATTTCGCTCTGTACCAGAAGAATGGCAAAACCAATCTTTGGCTGAGCGTTGGAAAAAAATTCGGCAGGTCCGTAAAGTTGTGACAGGTGCTTTAGAGCTTGAACGTGCTAATAAGCGTATTGGATCCTCTTTGGAAGCTGCGCCTATTGTTTTTATTTCCAATCTGGTTTTACGAGAGGCATTAGAAAATGTGGATATGGCGGAGATCTGTATTACCAGTGCGCTCACAATTACGCAGGACACGATACCTTCTGATGCTTTTACTTTGAATGATGTTGAAGGTGTTGGTGTATATCCAGAGAAGGCATTAGGAAAAAAATGTGCTCGATCATGGCGTTATACACAAGATGTTGGAAGTGATCCAGCTTATCCGGATGTATCTGCTCGTGATGCAGCTGCTTTGCGGGAACTACAGATTCTTGGTAAGATTTAAAATTTTAAATCAAAGGAAAGAAATGCAAGTATATTTCTCATATTGATGAATATAGTTTTTTGTGGTACAAAGTAAATTCCGTTATTTTGTCTGCAGGGGGGAAATTTGTGTATGGACCGTTCTCTCATAAATAACGGGAATATTAATCAGCCATATACTTAGGAAATGGAATAGGCAGTGAGAAAACGTGAAATAAAAATATTTCCAATAGGAATTTTAGGGATGTGCTTTGTTTTAACGGGATGCAATTTATCCGCTCCTACCTATGGTACCAATAAACCGGTTTCGATACAGTTTTTTGAAGATGTTGCTAATATTACTTCATTAACACCAACAAATAATAGCAGCCAGATTGCTATGAAACCTCATCCAAAACTTGTAATACCAAGCCCTAGTTCACGCAGATTTTTGCCGGTACCACAACAAGATAGATCTGTCAATGAAATGGCAGCATCGAAGCAGCATCAAGGAAATACTCCTTTTCCTCACAAAGGATCGTCAGTTAATGGCGTTGGTTCAGAAAATCCTTCACAGTTGAATGCGAAGCAACGACAGGAATATTTACGTCGTCAGAGAGCACAAGTTGGAAGTTCAAAATACCGTCGCTATCTCACTGAACCACCTTTAAGTTATCGCCAACCGGCAAAAACCGCACCTATTGGTCGATAGGGGAAAGACAAAATATTTAAAGTAAAGTATTTTTCCAATTACTTATGATACCAAGCTCTCATTCGCGCGCAGTTATAATGCTGCTGTAGGAGGGGGTATTCTCATGAAATAGCAATATGACAACAGCATCGAGAGACTCCTTATGCGTTTCCTTAACACGAAACATTTCTCAAGCTCATTTTACAACATTGCTCATGTGGCTAGTATAACGTAAAATCTATTGTGCTCCAATACTTTATGCTTAGGAAGGAGAAAGTGGATACCATCATTTTATTTTACAGACTCCAATGTTGCGATAATTCTTGCATTTGAGAGCTTTCATAAGAGACATTTTTAGTCTTTTCTAAAACGTTCTTTATCCAGACGATAATTCCGCTTATGATGTGCAAGAAAGTGATTTTTACTGTTTCAATGTAATTTGAAATGAGAGCATATCTACGATATTTTGGACTTTATATTTTATATACAAAATAATGAATTATTCTTTTGAATGAATGTATCATCTAATAGAAACAATATGCAGAATTAAAAGAGAGAAAAAATGCTTCGAAATAGCTTTTGCTATATATATATCAGAAGAATTAACAGTCTTTTTTGAGAAGTAGGATAGTTTTTAAAGAGTGAAAGTTATGGAAGAAGAATTATTTTTAGTATCGCTTTTGTATAAAAAAGTCTTTAAGTAATTGAGCAGCTTCTTTTTCCTTGAAACCAGAATAAATTTCAGGTTTGTGATGGCAGGTTGGTTGCTGATAAAAACGTGGGCCATTTTCTATAGCACCTCCTTTGGGATCATTTGTTGCATAATAGAGACGTCGTATGCGTGCAAATGAAATGGCAGCGGCACACATAGCACAAGGTTCAAGTGTTACATAAAGATCGCAATCAGGAAGCCTTTCGCTTTGCAATGTTTCGCAAGCCATACGGATTGCGCGTATTTCTGCGTGTCCTGTAGGGTCATATGCAGATTTTATAAAGTTACCAGCGCGTGCAATGATAGCTTTTCCACGTGTAATGATAGCACCTACGGGAACTTCATCTTTTTTTGCAGCCTCTTGCGCTTCTAAAAGGGCTATTTCCATGGGCGTCAAGGTCATAATATTCTTTCTACTGAAGGTATAGAAAATCTAAAGGTTATCTCGATAAGGAATGCTATGGAATGAATGATTTATTACGCTTTTATAATGAAAAGAATACCTCTATTTTTTTTAAGAGTTTAAAACAAACTTGCAAGTCAACAGATACATTATTGTCGTTAAAGGATAGAAAATGATAAATGATTATGCTACTTCATTTTTCAGGATAAGCGGTATGGTGCATGTGAATAATTTTCTGAACATACTTGCAAAGATTGGTTTGAAACGCAAATGAATGAAAATAATGAGAGTGAACGAATTGCTAAAAGGTTAGCGCGTGCTGGTATTGCTTCGCGTCGAGATGCAGAAATGATGATTGTTGCAGGTCGTATTTCTGTGAATGGTAAAGTCGTGACAACGCCTGCTTTTAATGTTAGCCGCTCTGATGTTATTAAAGTTGATGGCAAACCTTTACCTCCTATAGAACGAACCCGTTTATGGCTTTACCATAAGCCAGCAGGTCTTGTCACCACGAACCGTGATCCTGAAGGCAGACCCACAGTATTTAGTAATTTACCAAAAGGAATGCCGCGTGTTCTTTCTGTTGGAAGGCTTGACATTAACACGGAAGGGCTTTTGCTTTTAACCAATGATGGTGGCTTAGCGCGTGTATTAGAGCTTCCTGTAACGGGGTGGGTCCGCAAATATCGTGTCCGTGCTCATGGAAGAGTCAAGCAGAGCGCGTTGGATAACCTTAAAAATGGTATTGCGATTAATGGTATTTTTTATGGTTCGATTGAAGCATCAATTGAACGCGAACAAGGGTCGAATGTATGGCTTTCTGTCGCTTTGCGAGAAGGAAAAAATCGTGAAATAAAGAATGTTTTAGGGGCATTGGGATTATCAGTTAATCGATTAATACGTGTATCTTATGGTCCATTTCATCTCTCTGATTTAGAAGAAGGAGCCGTGCAAGAGTTAAAAGGGCGGATGTTACGAGATCAGTTGGGGGAGCGTTTGATTATGCAAGCCAATGCAGATTTTGATGCTCCTATTCTTAAGCCATTTTCAAATTCTGCAGTTGTTGCAGAAAAGCAAAGCCAGAAAGATCTTTCTATTGCAAATGATGGTTGGGTTTTCTCAAGTGAAAGGGCAATACGACGCCGACCAAGAGATGGTTCTGTTGAACATAGTCGCGCACGATTAAGTACAAAGTCTCATGAGAATGTAAAGAAGGAGAAAAGTGAAGAAGGAAAAGCAGAGCGTTTTCTACCGCGTTCTCGCCGTGCTAATGTTTGGATGGCTCCTGGTGCACGTCCGCAAAGTGCACGTAGAAAGCCTTCTTATAGTGAGGAGAAATCGCATGGTCATAAGAGCGATTTGGATGGTAGAAAATCATTTCATCGAAGCAAGGAAAAACTAAAAGAAAATCCGTCATACAAAGAGAAGAGGGAAAGTTTTGTTCAAAAATATGGCAAAATATCTTATGAAGAGACGCATCCCTTTGGTAAGAAAGATCGCTTTTTAAAGGATAAAGAGAAAATGATAAAAGGTAGTCATGATGAGCATTCTTTTGAGAGAAAGAAAAAGGTAAAATCGTTTGGTGGTGCTATGAAAAAATCTAAACCACATAGGGACGGTGCAAAAACTTCGAAGCGATTTGGAGGTCCACGTGCGGATCATAGGCGGTAAATTTGCTGGGCGTGTTTTGTTTTCGCCTGTTAATCAGTCGATTCGCCCAACGAGTGATCGTACACGTGAAAGCCTTTTTAATATTCTTTCTAGCCGTGAAGAAGAATTTTGGACCAATAAACGCATTCTTGATCTTTTTGCTGGTACTGGTGCTTTAGGCATCGAAGCACTTTCGCGTGGAGCAAAGGCTGCTGTTTTTGTTGAAAACTCGGTTGAGGGGCGTGGGGTAATTCAAAAAAATATCGAAGCCTTTGAATTACAGTCAATAGGGCGGATTTTGCGTCGAGATGCAACCAAACTTGGTAATATTGGAACAATGCTTCCATTCGATGTTATCTGCGCTGATCCTCCCTATAGCCGTTGTTTAGGTGAATGCGCTTTTGTAGAAGCTTTGCGAGGAGGGTGGGCAAAAGCTGATACACTTTTCATACTTGAAGAAAAGAAAGATACAATGATTGATTTACCTGACGTCTTTTATCTAGATGATGAGCGTTTTTATGGTGAAACAGCAATACGTCTCTATAAATTACGATCGCTTACATCTTGAGAAAGTTTTTGTGTTTATCCGATAGGATGAAAAAATGCTTTTTCACAGTTTTCTTCATTTTATATGTTTTTTAAAAGGTTAAGCAGAAAATCAATAAAAGATTCTAATGTTAAAGGAATTGATGAATTTTTATTAGCTTTACTACAGAAGGATTTTTTTCTCCAATAGGATATATATTCCTCGATAATATTTATGATCTTTTTTGTCTAATTTCTTTCTGCTATACCTTAATCATCACATTTCATCAACAGTTGAAAGCTTTAAGCTATGCAGTCTGCATTGATATCTTATATGATGCGTAACTTCTATTTTTGCTATTGTATAAACTTAAAAAAGATATTTTGTTTAGTATTGAAAATATTGTTCATTTATCCTGAATACTTGTGTGTTTAGTTTAGTAATATCGCTTGTTGAGTTAGTCATTACATATTAAGTAAATCTGAGAGTATTAAGTATCTTATCGTGGTGCAGCTTTAAGGATACTTTTTTATATTATTCTTTATCACTAAAGATAAGTAATTTGTAAAAAAGGGGAGATTATCGTGTTTAATTGGATATATAGTGAAGAGATTAGTACAGAAGCAAGTGCTGAGCAAATTTGGGCTATATGGGAAGATGTGGCATCATGGCCTTGCTGGGATAGTGAACTTGAGTGGGTAGAACTTTCTGGTCCTTTCAAAGAAGGCGCTATAGGACGCATGAAACCTAAAAAGGGACCTACAGTAACTTTTACACTTGATAAAGTTATAAAAAATGTTTGTTTTTCTGATTATGCTAAACTTCCTTTTATACGTATGAGTTTTAATCATGAATATATTTGTTCAACAAAAACTGGTTCTTCAAATAACAAAATTCGTCATACTGTAATCATGTCTGGTTTACTTGCTCCTTTATTTGGAATGATTATTGGATCAAAAATTAAGTTACATCTTCGGGATGCAATGATTGAAATGAGTAGACGTGCTCTTACTGAAAACAAAAGCATTTTGTAAGGGGGTACATTTATAAAGAAGTTAATACCTTAAAAAAGGTGCAGAACTCTTAGCCTTGTTAGAATGAAATCAGTTATGAGTATATAGCAAATTGATGAGCTATGATTTGGTTTTAGTTAGCTGTTGAAATCGTGTCAAAGCATCTTACGGGATTAATTTTGCACTAAAAATCTTATGAAATTCATTGAATTTTTTATATATAAAAGCTTATAAGATGCTCTCTTCGTTGAAAATGAGAAAGTTTCAGAAGCTCATTGCTTCTCTTATGATGTAGGCCCATATCGTCATGATATTTGCTGGTTTCTAATGTTGCGATAGCTTTTGCATTTAAAACCTTCATAAGAGACATTTTGATTTCTTCTTAAATGGTTTTCATTCATACGCTCCTTACTTATGATTTGCTCGCAAATAGTTGTGATTGACTCAACATGAATAGGTTCGAAACAGAGAGAATTTTATGATATTAGGCTTTTTTATACAAATTACAAAACAATAAATTATAATTATAAATCAAACTGTTAATTTTATTGAAAGATTACAAGATAATTTCTTTGATTACTTTTAAATATAAAAAATGAGTTCTTTATGATATTACGTCCATTAGGGTAAAGAAGTTTATGACTGCTCATTTTGTTGAAACCATAACGGAAGGAAATATTTTTTACTCTGTTTAAGTTTTGTTTCATTTACAAGAGTGCCGTCTCATTATGAGAGAGTTTATAGAAGCAAAGAAGTGTATACAAATATAAGGCATTTTCTTGATTCTTGCTTGGAAATTAAAGAATGCTATAGGAAAGAGATGAGGTAAGTTTTTTACTACCCAGAGGAAGGAAGACCTGTGATTTAAATCATTTTATGCTTTTCGAATTTTTGAGGATTTTGGCTTAAATTCAAGTGTTATTGCTAAGACTTTTGTTAATTGTCAATTGTTCTGTTGATTTGATTATCAGTGGAGATTTGGCTCCTAAAATGATAAGGGCCCCATGAGAAATCTTGAAACTAAAGAGATTTTACGGCATATACGGCATATTACGTCTTTTCATAAAGAAGCTAAAAGGGAAATGATTTAATGCATTAAAAGAAAAAGAATGCATGAATGTGCATAATCTTATGAATCAATACACAAGAGTTATATTCTGATTTGTATAAATTTGTCAGAATGCTTATCAATGTAAATAATAAAATATTTTAGGGAGTCTATAATGACTGACAAAAACCAGATTGAGAAAGCTGTTTCGCTGGTTGAAGCAGCAAAGCGTTCTGGGGCAGATGCTGCTGATGCTGTTATTGTTCATGCTCATTCTACCAGTGTATCAGTTCGTTTTGGGAAAGTCGAATCGACAGAAGCAGCAGAGAGCAATGATTTTACTCTAAGGGTTTTTGTTGGAAAAAAAGTAGCAAGTGTTTCTGCTAATTTAGGATCTTATCCGCAAGAATTTGCGGAACGTGCTGTTGCGATGGCTAAAGCTTCTCCCGATAGTTTATTTGAAGGTTTGGCAGATAAAGAGTGTTTGGTTAAGTATCCTAAAGATCTTGATCTTTTTGATGATTTTGTACCCAGCAGTCATTTTTTAACAGAAGATGCTTTAAAAACGGAGGCAGCAGCTCTTGATGTTAAAGGTGTAAGCAATTCTGGTGGCGCTGCAACAGCTTATGGCCGTAGTGGGTTTATTCTTGTGACCAGCGATGGTTTTTGTGGAGCCTATCGCTCAAGTTGTTTTTCACGTTCTTGTAGTGCTCTTGCAGGTGAAGGAACACAGATGGAGCGGGATTATGATTATACAACAGCCTTACATTTTTCTGATTTAGAGGCAGCAGAAACTGTGGGAAAGAATGCAGGGCTTGGTGCTGTTCGACGTTTGGGTGCAGTTCGTGCGGCGACTGGGAGCGTTGATGTTATTTTTAATCCGCGTACGGCTCGTGGAATTGCAGGGCATATCGCATCTATGGTCAATGGAGCCTCTGTGGCTCGAAAAACGAGTCTTTTACAGAATTTCCTAGGCAAGGAAGTGATGAAGCCTAATGTTAATGTAACCGATCAACCTTTGCGATTACGTGGAAATGCTTCTCATCCTTTTGATGGAGAAGGGGTAGAGGGGCAAACACTCAATATTATTGAAAATGGTATTTTAAAAAATTGGCTTCTTTCATCATCTACAGCACGTGAATTGGGACTTAAAACAAATGGACACGGTATGCGTTCGGCATCATTAGTGCAGCCGACCAGTACAAATTTTGCTATTGAACCGGGTTTAGTATCGCCTTGCGATATGATAAAAGATTTGCGAAATGGATTTTATGTGACCGAATTATTCGGTCATGGCATTGATTTTATTACTGGTCAGTATAGTCGTGGGGCTTCCGGTTTTTGGATTGAAAATGGTGAAATTGCTTATCCGGTAAGTGAAGTAACGCTAGGTTCTGATTTGCTTCATATGTTAGCACATTTAACACCTGCCAATGATATTGATCGGCGTTATAGTACAGCTGCTCCAACATTGTTAATTGAAGGGATGACACTTGCAGGAAAATAACACGCATCATTCTTCTGATTTAAATCTTTTGCGTGATGTTTGTCGAGAGGCAGGAGATTTAGCAATGCGGTATTTTGGATGCACGTTGGATGTCTGGATTAAAGAAGGTAATTCCCCGGTTAGTGAAGCAGATTTTGCTGTTGATCATTTCTTGAAAGAGAGGCTTCTTGGAGCTCGTCCAAATTATGGATGGATTTCAGAAGAAACAAAAGATAATCGAGAAAAACAAGATTATTATGAGCGCTCTTTTGTTGTTGATCCTATTGATGGAACGCGTGGTTTTCTTTCTGGCAATCCTTATTGGTGTATTTCGGTTGCTATTATTGAGAATGGGCGTCCTATTGTGGGCGTTTTACAATGTCCGGCTCAAGGAGATGTTTATACAGCTGTAACGGGTGGAGGGGCAACATTAAATGGGATAAAACTTCCTCGTTTAGCCTTTCAGGTTCATCGAAAATATAAAATTTCACTTGATAAATCGCTCGCACAAAAATTACCAGATGATTTTCTCAATCAAGTCAGTCTTTACCATTATCTTCCTTCTCTTGCTTATCGTATTGTTCTTGTTGCTCAAGATGAAATTGATATCGTATTAGTTCGTCCGAATTGTCATGAATGGGATATTGCCGCTGCTGATCTTATTTTGCAGGAGTGTGGAGGGTGTTTTTTATCGCTTGATGCCCCTTTACTATCTTATGGAATTGAACCTTACCAGTATGGACTTTTAATTGCTGGTAAAAATAATTGCTGTCAAGATATGATAGATGTTGTTCGTCAAACAAAGTTAGTTTAATCATGTAAAAGCGCGCTAAAATAATCTAAATGATATGGAGGCACATATGACTGAAACCAACGAAAAAAAACAATATTTACATCTTGTATTTGGTGGGGAATTAAAAAATCTTAACAGTAATCAATTTAAGAATCCTGATGATTTAGATGTGGTTGGTATTTTCTCAGATTATCAATCCGCTCAAGAAGCATGGCAGGCAAAAGCACAAAGCAGTGTAGATAATGCATTACAACGTTATTACATTGTAGATTTGCATCAGTTTCTTGATGCTGAGTTAGGCGATGCAGAATAAAGCTTGAATATTGGGTCATTATAACCTGTAGATTGCTTCATGCTTTTGTTTAGTCGTCCTTTTCATAGGTACGTTCTTTGGGTAAAATAGAATGCCGTAAAAAAGAATATGCTTGTTGTTTAAAATTCATATGTTTTCTTAAGAAAACATCTCCCAAAACACCCAAGCCCATTTCATAATAGTGTCTGTGCAAGGTATAAAATCCATTATTGCACCACCATCTTTACGCTTAATAAAAATGCAAGACAGTTTCTATCAACCTATTTACAACAGCAATATTATCATGACAGCTATCACTCGAAGTTTATGATTATATTGTGAATAGTCACTCTGCTTTTGAATGGGGTATGAGACACTAATGCGTTAAGATTAATAAAAAGAGTAGCATTATTAATGATAGCAATTATTACTCTGTTGAGATTATTAGCACTCGTTACTTATCTATTGGAATTTTTTCAACGAGTTATTACGATAAGCTTAGAAACCATGAAAGTCGTTAGAAACTTTACCAAAATTAGAAATTTAGAGAAACTGAATAGATTTATGAAGTTAACTTACCTCATAAGGATTTCTTGAGTACTCATTTAAAACTAAAATCTATAAGTTAATCATTTTGTGTTGATTATATACAATCTTAAAAGGAATAATATATCATTGCGACCTCCTGAAAAGAGAGGATTTAAAATTTTGAAAACTCTTATTTAAATTGCTTTAAGACTTTTAAGAAATTCTCTATTAAACAAGATTAGATTTTTCTGGATTACCTTTAAGAGATTATATCACAATTTAAAATGAGAACTCTATACTATTCAAAAGTTTTTAAGATTAGTTTGACATATTCATTTTATTGAAATGAAATAATAGAGATTGAGCTTTCTTTTAAACACATTTTATTTGTTGTATTTATATTAGGTTGTAATGTCTATATGGGTTATTTTTTGAAAAATTGACAATACCTAACATATGTAAAAATAAGCTTTTTCTCTAAAATACCAACGTGCAAAATTCAAAGTCTCATTAAAATCATAAGAAGTATTTATTCAGTGAGTTGAAAAAATTGATACAATCTATGTCATAGGTTTATCATTTATATTTTAAAAATTATAATCGACTGAAATGTAGTTTTGTTATTTTTGAGTAAGATTTTTTATAGGGTGCAGAATGAAGTGATAAAATCGATATAAGTTACAAAATTTAATTAAAAGAGATTTAAATAATGTGTATATGTATTGAATTTTCTCATGGATTAAGCTTTTTTTATTTAAGATATCGATGATATTAAAAAATATGGATGCAACCAATAGTGTTGATGAATTTTTTAACAAAATAAGTATATAGATATCTTAAAATAGCTGGATGAGGTGATTTTAAATGGTAGAATTAAAGGCACATACGGCTCTTTTAAGCTATCGGATAATTGGTTTTTGCTTATGTCCTGTTATTCCTTTTTATTTGTTCTTTCGTGCTATTCGTGGAAAAGAAGAGTGGTGTCGCAAAAAAGAGCGTTTAGGTAAAAGTTCTCATGTACGCCCCCAAGGTTCATTAGTTTGGTTGCATGCAGCAAGTGTTGGAGAAACACTTGCACTTTTTCCACTTGTAAATTATATTTTATCATTGAAAATCAATGTATTAATGACAACAGGGACTGTGACCTCTTCTATTCTTGTGAAAAAACATTTTGGTGATAGGTTGATTCATCAATATGCTCCTTTGGATTTAGATTTTGCAGTGCGCCGTTTTATTAGTCATTGGAAGCCTGATCTCGTCTTGATTTGTGAATCAGAAATTTGGCCCCTTCGTATTAAAGAACTTGCAAAAATGCGTATTCCGCAGATTTTGGTTAATGCCCATATGTCTGAACGTTCTTTTAAAGCTTGGCAAAAACGACGCGTTCTTGCCAAACATATTTTTAAGGATATTGATTTGGCGATTGGTCAAAACGAAAGAGATGTAGCTTATTACCATACACTTGGCGTAAAATCTGTTACGTTTTCTGGTAATCTCAAGGCTGATGTTTTTCTGGTTGAAAATCAAGAATTGCTTGCACGTTATCGTAATGCTATCGGCAATCGCCCAGTTTGGGCAGCTGTTTCAACGCATGAAGGGGAAGAGGAGATTGCTTTTGAGGTCCATAAAATTGTTAAAAATTATTTGCCAGATTTATTAACAATTATTGTACCTCGTCATCCTGAACGTTCAGAAGATCTTATCAGAAAATGCGATAATAAGGGGTTAAGTTTTATTCGTAGGAGTAGAGACGTTGTTCCAAACATGAATACCGATATTTTATGGGGAGATACCATTGGAGAAATGGGACTTTTTCTTCGCTTATCGAAAGTTTCTTTCGTTGGTAAATCGTTATGTGGAAATGGTGGACACAATCCATTGGAATTGGCTTTGCTTGGTTCCGCTATTTTGACAGGGCCCCATGTTTCAAATTTTCAAGAGATGTTCAAACAATTTCTAACGCATGATGCAGCATATATGGTTCAAGATACAAAACAGCTTGCTATTCAGGTGTATAAGCTTTTAACAAATGAAACATTGCGGCAAGAAATGGTTGATAAGGCTCATGAAGTGGCGACAGGTATGGCAGGTGCATTTGAGCGCACATTAAAGATTTTAGATCCATTTTTACAACCCCTTGTAATACAAACAGGTTTACGTCAGCGTCAGGGTAGATATGCATATTAGCGCCCCTCGTTTTTGGTGGAAAAATAAAAGCTTTTTGCGTTTTGTGTTAGCTCCAGTTTCATGGGGGTATGGTTATTTTTCAAGTCGTTTTATGACAAGACAGCCTCCCGTGATTGATCTGCCAGTTTTGTGTATTGGAAATTTTACATGTGGTGGTGCGGGTAAAACGCCGGTTGTTATTGCTTTTACAAAAGTGGCTAAAGAACTTGGTTTCGTACCTGGTATTATATCTCGTGGTTATGGTGGATCAGTTAAAGGGGTACATCTTGTAAATGAAAAATATGATACTCCATATAGTGTTGGAGATGAGGCACTTTTACTTGCACGGCATGCTTTTGTAGCTGTATCACCTAATCGTTATGCAGCGGCACAACGGCTTAAACAAGAGGGATGTAATCTTATTTTAATGGATGACGGATTTCAAAGTCGCCGTCTTTATATGGATTATGCGTTACTCGTTGTTGATGCGATGCGCGGTTTTGGTAATGGAGCTGTCTTTCCAGCAGGACCTTTGCGCGTACCATTAAAAACGCAGTTTTCTTTTATGGATAGTGTTTTATTGATTGGTCACTCCGATGCGCCTGATAATGTCGCTTTTCTTGTTTCGCGTACTGGAAAGCCTTTATATCGTGCTCATCTTAAAGCCAGTGCCTCTGATGAGGTTTCAGGAAAATCATTTTTGGCATTTGCTGGTATTGGCAATCCAGATAAATTTTTTAAATCTATTAAAGAATTGTCTGGTCATGTGGTGCAAACTTACATATATCCAGACCACTATTTTTTCACAGATAAAAATTTAAAAAGCCTTATACAAAAGGCTAAAATGCACAATTTATGGCTCGCAACAACAGCTAAAGATTATACCCGTATACAGACAATTCACATGCAAAAAGATTTGAAAAATCTTATTATCTTTGATGTGAATGTCAATTTTGTTCAAAAAGACTTCTGTCGTATGGTCCTTGAAGAGGTCATGACCCGCTTTAGAAAACGTTCCCTTGAATTTTCTTGTCTAAAAGGCAAAGGCTAAATTTATAGCTTTCGAGGGGTTATTTTTCTTTTGTTTTTAACAATTGCTTGAGATATGGGTTGCACTCAAGTTCGCGCTGATAGGAAATTTCACAACTAGCATATGCTTCTTGGCGGTGATGATTCCAATATTTTAAATCATCTATAGGGATTTTTTGCCCGCTAACAGCACAAATGGTATAGGTACCATATTCTATAATGTCATATCCATTATTAGAATAATGAATTTTTGCTTCGCGTTCACCATTGGGAAACATTATAACTCCTTTTTACTTGATACAAGAGATTCAAGAAAAGTGCCATAAAATATATTATAAAGTCGAGAGTTAATTTTAAAATATTTTTCTTGTAAAAATGATGAAAGGCTTATTTTCTGCCAAAAAGCCGTTCTATATCTGCCAATTTGAGTTCAATATAAGTAGGGCGTCCATGATTACATGTACTTGTATTAGGTATTGCCTCCATTTGTCGTAATAGTGTGTTCATTTCTTCGGGGCGTAAAAGGCGCCCTGACCGTATTGAGCCGTGACAGGCCATCGTTGCTGCAACATAATCAAGCATTGCTTTTAAATTATTTGTTGTATCATACTCAGCAGCCTCATCTGCGAGATCTTTAATAAGGGCTTGGACGTTGATCTCTCCTAACATGGAAGGTGTTTCACGCACAACAATTGCTCCTGGTCCAAATGGTTCTATTCCTAATCCAAATTTCTGCAAAGCATCTTTATGCGTTAAAAGGCATGTTGCATCCTCTTCAGAGAGTTCTACAATTTCAGGAATAAGTAATAACTGTGAAGGAAGTGGTTTGGAATAAAGTGCATTTTTGAGTGCTTCATAAACCAATCGTTCGTGAGCTGCATGCTGATCGACAATGATCAAACTATCTTGTGTTTGGGCGATAATATAGTTTTTATGGATTTGTGCTCTGGCCGCTCCTAATGGATAAGATAACTCTTCTGATGAAGATGTCGTGCTTGGAATGTATGCATCCCCACTTGGTGTATTTAAGCCCTCCATAATAGGAGCGGCATCTTCTTTTAAATCAAAAGAGTGAGTACTATCCAATGGTTTTTGGACCATTGGAGCGCTGGTAAAATGATGAGGTTGTGAACTGTAAGAAGAGAACTGGTGCGTGTTCTTAAAACTGCCTAATGGTTGTTGTGCCAATGATTGTTGTGTTTGAAATGCAGCAAGCATTGCTTCAGAACGGGTTGAAGTAGGACGAATACCAGATTGCTGCAATGCTTCACGAATAGCTCCAACAATCAAACCACGAATTAATCCTGGATCACGGAATCGTACATCAGCTTTGGCTGGGTGAACATTAACATCTACCTCAGCAGGTGGGAGGTCAATAAAAAGAATAGCGACAGGATAACGATCTCGTGTCATGACATCAGCATAAGCGCCTCGGATAGCGCCCCATAGAAATTTATCACGCACGGGACGTCCATTAACATAAGCAAATTGATGAAGGCTGTTATTTCGGTTGAAAGATGGCAAACAGGCAAAACCTGTTAAGCGCACCGCTTCGCGTTCAGCATTCAGCGCAATGCTATTAGGGGCGAATTCTTTTCCCATAATCTGCGTAATACGTTGTAATTGTCCTTGAATATTATTTTCTGTAGCAGACAATTCCATAGATGTTCTGTCTAGTCCTGAAAGAGAAAAGCGGATATGTGGAAATGCGATAGCAATTCGCTTAATCATATCGCTAATAGCATTTGTTTCAGCCCGATCAGTTTTCATAAATTTTAATCGTGCTGGCGTGACAAAGAAAAGATCACGAACTTCAACAATTGTTCCAAGATTCGCAGCAGCTGGTTTGGGTCCTACAATTTTTCCTGCAGTAACGGAAATTTCAGCAGCGCTCTCAGCATCTTTTGTTCGTGAAATGAGTTTAAGTTTAGCAACAGAACCAATAGAGGGGAGGGCTTCTCCTCTAAATCCAAGGAAGCAGATATTGTGTACGTCATCGGTAATCTTTGAGGTACAATGGCGAGAAACTGCTAAAGTTAATTGATCTGCAGGAATTCCATAACCATTATCACTCACCTTTATAAAATTTTTTCCACCATTTGCTGTAATAATTTCAATGCGTGTTGCACCAGCATCAATAGCGTTTTCAACAAGTTCTTTGACAACATTTGCTGGTCGTTCAATAACTTCACCGGCGGCGATTTGATTAATAATATTTTCGCTAAGATGGCGTATAATCATAATAAATTCTAACAGGAATCTTAAGGGTTCTATAGAAAATTATGATAACATCATTTGCGAGACATTCAAGAATAAGAGAACATGAGAGGTATTATTTTTACAATACCTCCTATTTTATTTTATGTTAACAAGTCGGTTGGAAAAAACATAAAAATAGTTTTTATCACTTTAAAATAGCTTGCACCAATTTATCATCTAGGTCAAAAAAGAAACAATGTAAAAAGGGAAGGCAATATATATGGCGCGTATAAGCGGTATTTTAGCAGATAGTGATATACAAGCTTTGATTGAGAATAACTTTCTCAAGGCTCAGTGTCCATTTGATAGATCTCAAATACAACCAGCAAGCCTTGATCTTCGTTTAGGGGAGAAAGCTTATCGTATACGTGCTTCTTTTATGCCGGGACCTGATACAAAAGTTTTGGATAAGCTTGAACGGTTAAAGTTGCATGAGTTTGATTTACGAGGTGGAGCCGTTTTGGAAACGGGGTGTGTTTATATTGTTCCTCTTTTGGAAAGTTTAGCTTTACCAGAATTTTTATCTGCTGTTGCCAATCCCAAAAGTTCTACAGGCCGATTAGATATTTTTACACGTGTCATTACGGATAATGCTCAAGAGTTTGATAAAGTTTGTGCTGGTTATCATGGTCCACTTTATTTGGAAATTAGTCCACGCACATTTCCAATTTTGGTGCATACAGGCTCACATTTATCACAGCTTCGGTTTAGAAAAGGGCAAAGTTATTTAAATGAAATAGAGTTGCACACTTTGCAAAGGCAAGAAACACTGATATCGGATGATTTTCCTAATATTAGTGTTGGTGGTATTGGTCTTTCCATTAATTTAAAGGGAGACGAAAACGGGCTTATAGGTTATCGTGGTAAACATCATACAAGTGTTATTGATATTGATAAACGTGCCGTTGCCCACGTTTTAGATTTTTGGGAACCTCTTTTTGATCGTGGTCAAAGGGAGTTGGTTCTTGATCCTGATGAATTTTACATTTTAGTTTCACGAGAGTCTGTTCATGTGCCTCCGCTTTATGCCGCAGAAATGACACCTTTTGATCCTTTAGTGGGCGAGTTTAGGGTGCATTATGCAGGCTTTTTTGATCCAGGATTTGGGCATAAGGAGGCGGGGGGAAAAGGAGCAAGAGCGGTTTTAGAAGTGCGGAGCCATGAAGTTCCTTTTATCTTAGAGCATGGTCAAATTATTGGCCGTTTGGTCTATGAGCATATGCTTAATCAACCATCAACCCTTTATGGACATGATGTTGGATCACATTATCAAGCACAGGGTTTAAAGTTGTCCAAGCATTTTAAATGAGTTGGGAACCACGAATTTTGATAACATGTATGCAGAAAGCGTATTTTAGATAAAAGAAAATTTTGTGCTTCGCAAAACCGGCGTCATGCATTCTATTTTTAATTTCCAAGGTTATCTCATCTCTTGCATTTGAGAGGGGATGAGAGGCATTTTTACTTCTTTTTTCAAGAGGTTCTATCTATACGAACTCCATTTATGATGTGCAAAAGAATAGTTTTGATTATTTCATCATGACAAAATTTACAATGAAAGAATTTTACTATATTCAATATGTTGTTCATATTTATGATAATAAATCAATAGGTTAATAAAATTCAATATAACAGTAGCTACTCACTTTTCAAAGTAAATATGCGAGATTGGATGCTGCAATTGACTCAATTTTTCTAGAGTGTAATAACCAGTATATTTTATTCCGCATAAAAATTATCCTTAAGCGTTAATAAATAAGTTTCACTCCAGTTTAGTAACAATTATTTTCAATAAACATTGTTCTAATTTTAGTAACTCATTTATAGCCTCAAGATATAATATTGCTAGAAAATTATTCAATTAAATATGAAGGTTTCTATTGGTATGAACATTAAAAGTTTTTATGCTTTATATGAATTAGGCACTATAAACTTTCATGAATAAGTAACAGATCTCAGTTTTGAATATTGATATAAGAAGATTTCTGCATGTATGCGACAGCTTTATTTCCAGTATTAATAAAGGATTTTTTCATCTTTTGGGGGAGATTATGATTTATACTTAATGACACTCTATATTCTTAATAACTGATAATGTAAGGATCTTTGGAGGGAGAAGCGACTTTAAATTATAACTAATTAAGCTACGGAGCAATCGCTTTCGAAAAGGGATTGCTTTAAAGAGAGTATAACATTTTAATTGCACATGAAGAATATATGAGTAGATACGTTATTAATGATACTTCATACTGTGAGATTTTAAATTTGGATAAGAGCAATAAAGACGTTGTTTTTATCAATTAGTTTTTTTAGAAAGTTGCAGTCTCTGTTGCTTCTATCTATTCAATAGAGTGCTTTGGGAGAATAGCGAATAGGTAGGTACATGGATTCGCTTTTATGCGTTTTAGGATGTTTTCTCTTTTCATTTAGAAACAATGGTGCCATCAATGATTATTTCTTCAACACTTGATTATCGTAAGGCAGCAAAGCGTCGTCTTCCTCCCTTTCTTTTTCACTATATTGATGGTGGGGCTTATGCTGAAGAAACGATGCGACGTAATTGTACAGATCTTCAAGCACTTGCATTGCGTCAAAGGATTCTAAGGCAAGTTGGTGAAGTTGATCTTTCAATCAAGCTTTTTGATCAGACACTTGATTTACCGATTGTACTTGCGCCTGTTGGGCTAACGGGCATGTATGCACGTCGTGGAGAGGTAAAAGCAGCGCGTGCCGCAGCGGCAAAAGGGATTCCTTTTACTCTATCCTCTGTTTCAGTTTGTCCTATTGCGGAAGTGCAAGAAGCGGTTGGAGGTGCATTTTGGTTTCAACTTTATGTTCTCAAAGATCGCGGTTTCATGCGTGATGCACTAGAACGGGCTTGGTTGGCTGGTGTACGCACGTTGGTTTTTACAGTTGATATGCCAATTCCTGGTGCACGTTATCGTGATGCGCATTCGGGAATGTCTGGTCCTTATGCTGGTTTACGTCGTTTTTTACAAGCTTTGACTCATCCATATTGGGCTTGGAACGTTGGTGTTATGGGGCGCCCTCATGATCTTGGAAATGTCTCTGCTTATCTCAAAAAGAAAATTGCATTGGATGATTACGTTGGTTGGCTTGGTGCAAATTTTGATCCATCAATTGGTTGGCATGATCTACAATGGATTCGCGATTTTTGGAAAGGAAAAATGATTTTGAAAGGTATTCTTGATCCAGAAGATGCTCGAGAAGCAGTAAAATTTGGTGCGGATGGTATTGTTGTTTCTAATCACGGCGGACGTCAGCTTGATGGTGTATTATCAACAACACGAGCATTGCCTGCAATTGCGGATGCTGTAAAGGATTATTTGACTATTTTAGTGGACTCAGGTGTTCGTTCTGGTCTTGATGTTATACGCATGATAGCACAAGGTGCGGATGCTGTTATGATTGGCCGTGCTTTTGTTTATGCGCTTGCAGCAGCAGGTAAGAAAGGTGTTATGCATCTCCTTGATCTTTTTGCCAATGAAATGCGGGTAGCTATGACACTGACTGGTACTCAGATAATCAAAGATATTACACGCAAGAGTTTAGTAAATATAGATGTTTTTAAGCAATGAAAGCAATATGTTATACTTCTTTCAGAAAAAGAAAGTCTTTTTATAGAGGAGCATAATTATATATTTTAAAAATATGTTGACAGTTAAAGTTAAATAGAAAAGATCAATAAGCTCCTCTATAAAATCACAGAAAATACTCAGTAACTACAATAATATTAAATATTATTGATAATAATAAACACGAAAAAAAACAATAATAACATTGCATACATATTTTATTTACTTTATTAAAAGCTCATTCTACGGATAAAAAGGAACAAGTGCTGATATTAAAGGTAAAACAACTGTTGATATAGAAAAAATAGCTATAAATAATGCTGTGAGCATTTTTCCCTCCTGTATATAAAAAACATTAAAATATAATATATTAATTATTTCTTTTCCACATTGGCATAAAACGTAAATTTATAAAATCCATTTAGTTTTACTTTAATATAGAATAATATTAATTATTATATATAAATAAAATTATTAAAAATGTCAATATGTATTTATTTTAATCTATAATTATAATAAAAAATGTATCTAATAAATAATATTTCTATAATCTATATATTATTTATATTAAGTTCATTGGATAATATATTATATGGATATGATATTGTTTTTATGGAGTACGTTTTTAAGCAATGAAAAAATATCCGTACTATCTTTAAAAAGCTCGTTTACTGAGAGCAAAACTGCGTGAATTAATGTGCTTTTCTTTCTTATTTTCTTGTATTCTCAATGATTTATGATGTTTTTGAACTGGCGAGCATATTAGGAAGCAGTTGAATATTTTTTGTATAGTATGTCATTTCTAACACTATTTATGCGTTCTCGATTGATTTTATAACTTGTTAAAATATCCAGTTCGTTTTTATTGCAGAGGGGGATTGTGGGGGCCTAATGATACAAATTGGCATAGAATGTTTTGTTCCATAAGCGATTTAACAATTGCATCTCCAAGCTTCTCCTTTGATACTATGCTCTTCACAGACAACAACAGATTGGTGAGATTGGCATAACTCTAACACTGATCTATTATCTCAAAGTTGAATTGTTGGCACACTTGTAAGCGTTGGGATAACTTCATGTTTTTTGAAGCTCTTCAGCAACATCAAGACAAATCTGAACAGTTTCTTCAGTAGCAGGTAAGAGGACATCTTTTCCTTTTTAAAACAGAAGTTTTGCTGATATCAATTTTTGAAGCATTTTTATGAATATTCATAACAGCACGCTTTCCTAAACCTATATAAATGGGTACAAGATTACTTAGAGTAGAAAGAATTACAGTTTCCATTTGATCCAATTACTTACTCATAAGTAATTGGATAATATTTACTTTATCGCTGAATAAAAAAGAAAAGTTTTTCTCTCTTTAAATAGAGGATGGATTGCCATCTAGCCAATAGGGATAGTTTGCGAGAAATTTGTTCGATGCAAAACGACTTAACATTGCAGTTACTTTTTATCATTTGAAGCTGTGAAAAGAAGGCTAAGATAGATGAAAGAATGTAAAAAATGATGGATACATTTTAAGATAAAAAATTATAATTTTGTTAATGCTACACCAGTTGCTGCTGATATTGGTGACAAAAGAAATTCGATCAAAAAAATATCAAAATTATTTGAGTATATTCCTCATGGCATGTAGAACAAACCTTTTTGTTGGTATGAGTGATATTTTCTTTGAACAGAAATTGATTCTATCCCCTGAAATCAGCAATAATCTCTCAGGTTATGTCGTAAACTTTTTAGGGATGTTACAACGCCACTATCGTCCTTTTATGAAAATGTTAGCATTTCAGATGAGCAGTTGTGAGGAATTTCAACGTTTAATACAGCAAGATCCAGAAACTCTCACGGATTTAGAACGGGCGTCAAGATTTTTATATTTACAGCGATTAAGTTTTAGAGGGAATGTAAATCTTACGATGAGAGTAGAAACCCATCGTAGCGCGCGGGGGCTTAAGCCCTTCCAATTTGAATGCGTGCTAAAACTTATTTTCCACTGTTTAGCAGGTGTTAGCATTGAACATTTAGACTGGTCTGATTTTATTGTGCGTTATGATTGCCTAAAAATCTTGTTTTATCTTTCACCACTTTAATTGTGGTTTTGAAGGTTATTAAAGAAAGGCTTTTTATAAGCGGGAGGACTATCAGCCGATGTCTAAGCTGCTTGCATAATAAGAGGGAGTTTTTTGTCTTTAAACAATATGCTAGAAATTCAAAAAACTTTAGTTAACTTTATAAAAGAGGTTACATCATCTTATATAGACTGCTCTGCAAATAACACAATTGCTGGTGAGGAATGGGGCATCACCAATTTTGATTTCTAAAAAAGAAACAATACGTATTAAATAGTCTTTAACTTTGCAGATTTTTTGAGAATCCTTTCAGAATCTTTTGAAAAAAGTGAACTGATAGAAGATATTTCTATCAAAATATAAAAACTTTTCTAACAAGTTAGGAATAAATATAAAAATATATATTAAATATAAAAACAGTACGATATGTAGGCAATCTGGGCTTTAGAAACAAGAATCAAAGCGTATAAAGATGCATAGAGGTGAGATTGAGACATATCATTTTTATGATTCAATAAAAAATAAAAATTAAAGAAAAAATTTTATATCAAAAATTTAAGGTGGTTTAAAAGGTGGATGGGCAATGCATGGAAGGATGAGTGAGAAGGTGAATTAGGGGAGAGTGATTTATAGATTATCAGTATCTTTGTAAAAGTATCTTCTCAAGATAAATATTGGGATGAAATAAGATTGTGGTTGAATGTTCGAAAAGATAATACGCGCTCTTAACTTTTCCGTTATACACATCACAATAAACGCCGTGAAAGACACGGTCCTATTACAAACTTTCTCTAAAAGCAGTACATGAGTTTACAAGCTATTACAGTAATATTTTAAAAGAAAGATTTTATTTCAGGAAAAAATTATCTTAAAATAGTAAAGCAATATTTTTCAAGAAATTGCTAGGCAACTTTTGAAAGTAAAAAAGCTAAGTTAAAAAATAAAAGAAAAAATGGTTATTGGTTTTCTCAATTGGAGTTGCATGTCATTTCCCACATAGGGAATTTACCTATAGAAAAATTAACAGCCAAGATTATTCACAATGTTTTCCCGCCACTTTAGCATGAAAAAGCAGATACAGTGCGAAAGTATTTTCCTTATCGTCAACATCATTATTATAATTAGGAAGCTGAAGCAACGTCATTTACAAATCACATAAAAGCCTTACCATTATTCATTATATAGCTCCGTAGATTGCTTTTCTTCAAGCATGCAAGCTTCTAGATGTTATTTTTGTTGAAAACAGAACCTTTGTGTATGATCAGTTCTTTGAACGACGATAGTAGTGCAATCCATAAAATCTTTTCTCATCTTCTTTTGATAGGATAACAAAGATGCCCATAGAATACATCAATAGACTCAATCATTTTACACAAACATAATCTGTTGAATCCTTTCGCTTCAACTCAGACATCTCCGTTACTCTAATTAAAACTAATCGACCACCAGAGTGTTTTAATCCTTTAAGTGCTTTTACTTTTAATCTGAATGTATCCACCTCTTTCAAATCTTTTCATTGATTGATGTTTCAGAGGAATTATATTTTTATCACTTTATTTTCCGTTTATCTCTCCAACCACATAAACGTTCACCTTGTTCGTTATGTTTTAAAATATCTCTCGCCAAATTTGGACTAATGACATTGATATCTTGTCGATTCAAATAAATTGGCAGCCATCCAATACAAGAAGTTCGTTCATTGGTCGCGCAACCAGCTAGAAAGCTTAGTGCGCACATCAGCATCACTTTTCTTATTAATTTCATTTTCTACCTCAAGCCGTGTTGTCGCTATCTTGAAATCTTCTTTTGTTTGCTTTTGCTTCTCAACTTTTTTCCCAAGAAAAAAGGCTTTGACTAAAGCTATAAGAAAAGCTGCTATGAGCGCTGACGTCATTGTCAGATATTTTTTTATCCATAAAATCATAGGCGGTGTTCCTGAAAACGTTTAGCAATGTATATCATAGCTGTACAAGCGGCTAAAACCATAATGCCTGCTAGAACCCATTGAACAGGACCATTTCCTGCAAAAAGACCTCCAAGCCCTGAAAAAGAACCTATGATTGGGGCAAGAGCTTCTACTTTGCAAATACCTGTTACGCCTTCTGGTTCTACTACATGATAATTGGGGGCAACATGAGCTCCTTTTGCCCATAATCCTGCTTCGGTTGCTCGGCGATTGACAAGACCTTGGATACGTTTTCCTCCCACTCTTGTCCATTTTTGCAATTCGGTTGGTATCGCTTCATATTCACCTTTATTAAGCTTTTTTAAAAGTGTAGAACTGCGAAATGCTGTGATTCCTACATTATAGCAAAATGATACTAATGCCGCGAATTGTTCATCGTTTAAAGGAACGGTAACGGCTTTTTCAACAACAGCTTCATACTCCCTCAAGTCCTGACAAAGGATTTTTTCAGCTTCTTTTTCCGTAATTTGCATATCTTTGTGAACGCTTGGGGCACCAGCAGCACTTGTATGTCCATAACCAATTGTCCAGACACCACCAGAATCTTCATAAGCTGATAAACGCAAGCCTTCCAATTGCTTAATCAATACAAGCCCTTCTTTTGATATTTTTCGCATTATTTTTACCTATAAAAAACTACACAAAGCAGGATATGAATTAAAAACTTACATCTACTCATTTTTAAGAACAGAACAGCGAAAGGGCATAATAAATTCAAAACATCCATAGTGGATTATTTTAAGATCCATATCATTTTTTTGAATAAAGGTTATGCTAAATACTATTCATTTCGCAGCAATTGATCTCCATCTAAAGACAATAACTTTATAATAATTCCATTTATAATCAGATAGATTTCACTCATAAATTCTTACATTTGATCCAGAATGATTTAGAAGAACTTTACTTGAAAAAACTTCAATAATTCCGATGACAAAAAGCATTTTTAACAAAAAATAAGAGACATAATAATTAATGAAATAATTAGGTGTTAATTTTTAAGTAATTTCAAAAGTCATAAATTGCACCACAGAATTTTTTTATAAAAACAAAAAAACATTATAATTTAATATTATATATCTAAAAATTATCTTAGAATCAATAAGACATATACATAACGTGTTATACATATTTAATAAAAAAATCTATAGTTAATTTAATTATTCTTTGTTTTTTTTCCTAATTGCTTAATTTCATTAAAAAATACCTTTATGAAGGATTTTAAATAAACTGTTATATAAAAAACATAATGAATGTTTCTCCTCTCTTACAGTCTGTTTCCAACTGAAACAATATATTAGTGGAGCATATTCAATATATAGACCAATGATATTTGATAGTTTTTTAAAGAATATTGTACTGTAATAAATTTGAACAAGTAGTTCGGTTTCATATATTTTCTTTTTCATATGAAGCATTTAGTGGGGCGTTCGGGTCCAATGGTATCATCTTTGTCTGGTGTTGTATTGGCTACGTTTCCAGCAGCCTCTTAAACAAATCAATCAAGCTATTGAAATCTTTTTAGAGGCAATAGCACAAGAGACACAAAAGATTTTGACAAAAAGCTGCTTGACAATATAGGAAGCTCTCTCCTCCTAGCATCCCAGTCCATTCACATAACATAAAAAATAAAAAGGCAATGAGATGATATTTGATGATGGCAATAGATATGTAATAATACGTGAGTGTGCACAGCTTTTTAGTATATCCACAACAACGATTCGCAATTGGATGCTTCAAAGGGGGCCGGAGCCATATAAGCTAGGGTGAGCAGTGAGGTGGAGAAAGAAAGAGATTTTAGCATTTACTCCAGAGAAAAATACGGAGCAAATAACAATAGATTAGATAAAATTGCATAAACCCTAGAAGGTGGTCTTCAAACAGATAATTAATTAAAAAAAATATATATTTCAATATGTTTAAGAAATAAAATGGTGCCGCATGCCGGATTCGAACCAGCGACCCCATCATTACGAATGATGTGCTCTACCAACTGAGCTAATGCGGCATAGGTTTGTAAGTCAATGAGACAAAACTAATTTGAGGGTAATAGCTAAAAGTACGTATAAAAGCAAGAATGCATTTTTTCAATAATTTATACATATGATAATAATTTGAAGGAGAATTATGTAAAAGTCAGAGGAAAGTATTCTTTGACCTTAATGCTATAAAATGCTTTTCAATTTACGATAGCACTTAAATTAAGAAGCTGGGAATGTAGATCTTTAGGATGAAAAATGGTGTCAAGATAACTTAGTAAAGATAAAAACATTTTCTGATTCTTAAGAAAGAAATTTGTTGCATAGAGTGATTGGGAAAATAAAGATCATCATAAACCTTTTATAATGTGCAAATAGATGAGTAGAATTAGTTGAGAAGTTACTTCTCATTTTTATGGGAAGAAAAAGGGAGGAGGATTAATAAAATTAATCACGTTTTTTATTTTAGAGGGAGTAAAAATCATGTCGGATGAAGATCGGCTGATAGAATTAGAAATGAAGCTAGCTTACCAAGAAAAATTCATTGAGGAACTTTCTCGAGAGGTAACTAATCAATGGAAAAGTTTGGATGAGATATCTAAAAAAGTTGATATTTTAGCGAGACGATTTTCAGATTTAAAAGAACTAGAGTGTTACTGAAGCTGTTATCTTACCATTTTCTCAATAGGGAGAAGGTGCGAAATATTTTTTATCACAATTGCAATTATTTACAGATGAGTCTTTATTTCACGCATTTTGTTAGACTTGTAGAATAATTTTTATAAGCTTCTTCATTAATTTTAATAAGTTCCAATCTTATAAGGAGAGCTGATATTAGAAGACGTTTTTTTATGTGGGGTTTCTAGTACGAAAATTAAGAAAAGTTTTTGTAGAGTATTAAAGAAGCAGCTATAGAAAAATATATGAACTGCAATATTTTAAGTTTTTTCTGTACAGAGTTTTCTTATAGATGGGAGGTAGATTTATTCGCTAATTTTTTTTTAAAATTGATACAAATAAAGTGATGTTATCGTTATCTATAGAAATCATAAGTGAGCGCCTATATTTATAATGAAGCGTTTTAATTTTTTCTGATGATCAAGTGATCTTCAGTTGTTTTAATAGAGTGAGGGGTTTTAAGCGACATCGATTATGTTATAGTACAGAGGGCTCTAGAAGTTTTTTTAAAGATCAAATGTACTCTTCGTTATATGTATATGATATTTTGTGAAAAGGCTTTTGTTTTTCGTAATTTAAGATACAAAATACTATTGCTAAAGCACCAAAGATAGACCATGCGGGTAAATAAGTGAGAGTAATGCAAATTGAGGACAGAAAATCAGGCATTACCTTGCATAGAGATTGATTAAGGTGATAGATATCTGTTTGCAGAAGGCTTGTTAAAATTTTATTAAAGGGGGTTGTTGTCCAATGTGATGTGATTACAGAGTGTGCGTTATCAATGACCAATGCTATAATGGTTAGTGTAACGAAAATGAAGGACATTAATTTAAATAAAGGGTGGAGCATATTTTTTCTTAAAACTTCAACGGGACATACGTATAATGCACAAAAAAATAAGGAGTTGCATTATGATAAGAAAATAAGTTTACGTTTGTTTTGTGTTTTTTGAAAGAGGTGCCTAATTTTTCAATAAAAGTTGAGGTTAAGTTCAACAAAAGTAGTGAGGCATGATGTCTGAAAAAAAGCACGAGGAATTGAAGCGTAGCCTTCAAAATCGCCATATTCAAATGATTGCTTTGGGTGGGGTTATTGGGACAGGACTTTTTTATGGGTCAACCGAGGCAATTCAATTAGCTGGTCCCTCAGTTATTTTATCTTATCTTGTAGGCGGGCTTATTATGTATTTCATTATGCGAATGCTTGGTGAAATGTCAGTAGAAGAACCGTCTTCAGGAGCATTTAGTTTTTTTGCTTATAAATATTGGGGGAGATTAGCTGGTTTCATAACAGGTTGGAATTATTGGTTTCTTTATATTCTTGTGAGTATGGCTGAACTTACAGTGATAGGGTTTTACCTTGATCATTGGATTTTGATTGATCATTGGAAGACATCTTTCATTGTTCTTTTATTTGTTACATTTGTTAATTTGTTTAATGTTCGTTTTTATGGAGAATTTGAATTTGCTTGCGCTTTGATCAAAGTGGCTGCTGTTATTGGTATGATTATTTTTGGAATTTTTCTCATTGTCACTGGACTAGGGGAAAATCAAGCGAATATTCATTATCTTTGGGACCATGGCGGTTTTTTCCCTTATGGAGCAGTAGGGGTTGTTTTAGCAACTTCTGTAGTAATGTTTTCTTTTGGAGGAACGGAGCTTATTGGTATTGCTGCTGGAGAGGCATCTAATCCACAAAAAACAATTCCAGCGGCTATTCGTCAAGTTATGTGGAGGATTATAATTTTTTATATTGGTTCTATCAGCATTATTATGATAATCAGCCCTTGGAATATGATTGGAAAAAATGGTAGTCCTTTTGTCACAATTTTCGAGACTATAGGAATTCCTGCTGCTGGTCATATTTTGAATTTTGTGGTGATTATGGCTGCTATTTCTGTTTACAATAGTGGCATTTATTCTAATGGCCGTATGCTTTATAGTTTAGCTGTACAAAAAAATGCACCACATATTTTTAGTAAACTGAGTGCTGCTCGTATTCCTTATATTGCTATCCTTTTTTCATCATTATGTACGGCGTTGATTGTCGTTGTTAATGCTCTTATTCCTGATAATAGTTTCATGCGGATCATGGCTCTTGCAACTGCAGCAGCAGTGATTACTTGGGCTATTATTGTTATTGTTCATTTGAAATTTCGCAATGCCCATAAGAACAGAAAGGGCGATTTTATTTATGCGTTTGGTTTATATCCTTACGCTAACTATCTTTGCCTCTGCTTTCTTGCTTTATTATTTTGCATTATGTTTGTCAGTGGTTTTGGGAAAAATGGATTGATGACTCGACTTTTTGATATGATAGGAATAAGCGTGCCTTTCCTTGAAGCATATATTCCTGTACAGATGCCTGATATGAGTTTGGCAGTCATTATTATTCCTCTATGGTGCTTGTTATTACTTTTAGGTTATAAACTGAAGCGATAGAGAAAGAAGAGCTAATAAAAGGGATTGATTGGAATAAGCCTTGGGGATTATAAAATTTGATGAGGTAACACAAGTTTTTGGTGATTTGTGTGTTTTAAGAAATATTACTGTACAGCTTACCGAAAGACGAGTTGCTATTATAGGTGCGAATGGTTCTGGAAAAAGTACATTTGTTCGCCTTATTAATGGGCTCCAATTACCATCTCATGGTTTTGTAAGCGTTGATGGGCTTGATACCAAACGCGATGCAAAAGCAGTAAAGCGTAAAGTTGGATTTGTTTTTCAAAATCCCGATAATCAGATTGTTTTACCATTAGTTGAAGAGGACTTATCCTTTGGTCTCAAAAATTTAAAGCTTAATAAAGATGAAATTAAGGAGCGTGTAGATGAAATTTTACAGCGCTATGAACTTCAAGATTTCAGAAATCACGCTGTCCATTTATTAAGTGGTGGGCAAAAACAACTCGTTGCTATTTCTAGTGTAGTTGCAATGAAACCAGACTACATTATTTTTGATGAGCCGACGACATTACTTGATTTGCGAAATAAGCATCGCGTTACGCAAGTGATAGAAGAATTACCACAAACGGCAATAGTTGTATCGCATGATTTAGAGTTTTTGAAAAAGTTTGATAGAGTGCTGGTTTTTGATAAGGGGGAGATAGCAATTGATGAAGTACCTTTTGTTGCTATAAAGGAGTATATAAGAAGAATGTCATGATCGGTTTATATATTCCGAGGGATACATTTATTCATAGGTTAAGTCCTGGAGTTAAGTTATTATTTCTTACGGCCTGTGGAACTTTTATAATAATGGTTTCTTCCATAGCGCTTCTTGGTTTATTTTTGTTGTTTGTCATCTTATTCTATAGAGTCGCCAAGATCCCTTTCAAAACTGTGATAAAGCAATTTAAATCGATGGGATTGCTTTTAGTTCTTCTATTTGTATTTCAAACTATTTTTAGCGGTTGGCTTACGGGGGTTGAGGTCATATTACGTCTTGTTATCCTCTTTTCTTTATCATCAGTTATTTCATTCACAACAAAAGTGTCAGATATGGTGGATGCAATTGAAGCAGGCCTCCAGCCCTTTCGTTGTTTTGGTATAAATCCATCAAAAGTGAGTATGGTTATCTCTATGGCGATCAGGTTTATTCCTCTTTTGAGTGAAAAGTTTAATGAGGTACATGAAGCACAGCAAGCACGAGGACTTAATACTAACATTGTCGCTCTTGCAATACCTTTAATTATACGGACTATAAGAATGGCGTCAGAAGTGGCTGAAGCATTGGAAGCGCGTTCTTATGATGCTGATACTATTGATACAGCATCTCGTAATAATCAGAGTTTTTATAGTAAAAAAAAGAAGAATTAAATGAATACAAAAGATTTAGTTTATATTGCTTTATTCGCCGCTATTTATGCTATTTTGGGCCTTTTTCCTTCTATTTATCTTCCTTTTCTTCTAGGGGTACCTATTACAGCTCAATCGATGGGACCGATGCTAGCAGGGTCTATTCTTGGGGCAAAAAGGGGTGCTTTAGCGTCACTCCTTTTTCTTGTTCTTGTTTTGATTGGATTACCTCTGTTGCCTGGTGGTCGCGGTGGGATCAGTGTCTTTTCAGGAATTGCAAGTGGTTATTTAATAGGTTTTCCATTTGCCGCATTTTTTATTGGTTTAATGGTAGAGTTGTTTTGGCAGCGGTTAAATTTTATAACATTATTTATGATAAATACTTTTGGTGGCATTGGGATAGTTTATTCTTTTGGTGTTCCATGGACAGCGTATATGATCAAAGTTTCTTTACTGAAGGTTTTAATGGCTTCATCAGTTTTTTTGATAGGCGATTGTTTAAAAGTGTTGATTGCATCCTTTATTGCACTCGCGATTAAAAGATCTGTTCCTCTCATTCATTCAAAGCATAATAACTAAAATAAATGTATTATTTTGTTATTATATAATATTCATATATCACTATTATTGAATTTAAATATAGTAATTTATGATGTAATTAAACATTGTAGAATCTAATATGATTCATATAAGTGATGTTATTAAAATAAATTATTATAGTATTTTTCTCTATATCTAAGGCATTTAAAGTGTACTTTTATAAATATGATACTTTTTATTAATTATACAACAATAACGAAAGCTTTTCCCTAGTGAAGGAATAATTCAGTGAATACAAAAGATTTAGTTTATATTGCTTTATTTGCCGCTATTTACGCTGTTTTGAGTCTTTTTCCTCCTATTTATCTTCCTTTTTTGCTGGGTGTCCCTATTACAGCTCAGTCTATGGCTCCGATGTTAGCAGGCTCTATACTTGGAGCGAAAAGGGGAGCTTTAGCATCACTTCTTTTCCTTGTTCTTATTGCGATTGGGTTACCTCTATTGCCTAGTGGTCGTGGTGGAATTAGTGTTTTTTCAGGAGTTACGAGTGGTTATCTGATTAGTTTTCCATTTGCTGCATTTTTTATTGGCTTTATGGTAGAATTATTTTGGCACCGGTTAAATTTTATAATATTATTTGTGATAAATACCGTGGGTGGCATTGGGATAGTCTATTCTTTTGGAATACCATGGGTGGCTTATATGACACAGGTCCCTTTGCTGACAGTTTTAATAAGTTCATTAGGTTTTTTTGTTAGTGGTTTCTTGAAAGTGCTGATTACATCCTTTGTAGCGTTGACCATTAAAAAAACCGTTCCTCTCATTCATTCGGAAAAAGGGGCAGTTTTGTACTGAAGAACAAGTTTTTCCAAATGTATGTAGATTAAAAAGCACTACGGAATATCATTCTGTTTTGTTTACTTTTTTATTGGTATTTTTATCTGCATAGCTCTCAGAGGTAGCCATACAAAAATTGAATGTTGCGGCACCAAAATTCTTTTTTCTTTCAGGAGCAGCTCTCAAATAGCCAATTAATATCATTTTATTCAACATGCTTGTAAGTTTTATTCGATTTGCATATTATATGCATAAAGGCTTAGAATAATTTATTATTTTTTTAATATTTTTAGTTAATTAATCACTAATTTTTAAATTATATTAATTGTACAAAAACATGGATAATTAAGTGTTCATCTAAAACTCTTGATGTATATAATACCCTTATAAATGTATTAATATAAGGTATAAAAATGAGATTTGAATGGAATGAAGCTAAAACAAAAAGTAATCTTAGAAAGCACCGTGTAAAGTTTTGAAATAGCTGCATATGTTTTTTCTGATCTATTCTCCATAGCTAAACAAGACCGTGTTGAAAATGGAGAGTATGGTTAGCAAGCTTTAGTGCTTGTGGAGTTTTTTTTATTACTATTCGTAGTGCATACTGTCCATGACGATAAAGATGGCATAGAGGTAATCCGTATTATTTCAGCACAGAGAGCCAACTCGAAAGAAAAGAAACGTTATAAAGAAGAAAGTTCGTTATAAAATCGAGGTAGGTAACTTATCGGCTTTGACAGATGAACAGAGAGTTGAAATTGATAAATTGGCTGTAATGTCGGATAGTGCAATTGATCATAGAGATATTCTGTCACTCAATGATGAGTTCTGGAAAGACGCCGTTTTCAATCCATTCTGTAAACCCATGAAAACTGTCACAACTGTGCGTGTGGATTCAGACGTACTAGCGTGACTTTAAAAGTCAAGGGAAAGGATATCAAACGCGGATTAACGCCATTTTACGTGATGCCATGCTTTGTTCAATGCACTGATTTCTCCTCCACTTAAAAGCAGGGAAGGGGGAGCCCATATTCTAAAAATCTAACTAGCTCTCACTGCAGAGTTCTCTAAAGTTCGTATTGCTTTTGCAATTAAAATTTTATAGCCTTAATTTTCAGCCAAACGATTCTAAATGACCCAGTATATTTGCGATACACTACACTCACATAGTCACTAAGATAACTTAGACAACATCTACCACCCGCTAAGACTATAGACATTGTAATTATGTTAATTTTATGAATACCCTTAACTTTCTTTCTTATAAATATAAAATAGATCCAGCCTCAGAATTAGTTAATATCAATGATGCTGATAAATTTTTAGAGGAAGGAACATACCGTTTTAACCGTGATAATCAATGTGTTACCTTAATAATTGAAAAGTTTTCTGTGAACTCGAAGATCTGCTATTGGATTTATGTTTTAACGGGAGAAAATAGTCCTTATAATCCGGAAGTGATTGATTCTGAAAATGACTTTCAGAATATTCCTAACCCACGTCCTAGAAAATATGTTGAACAGAATAAGCAATATTTTGGAATTTTGATTCCTATAGAGTTAACTCTTTTTTCTTCAAATAAAGAGTTAAACAAATTCTTGCAGCTACACTACAAAAAATCTTTTCCCCCGAAAACGATTGATATCTCACCTGATATTGTTGGTAAGGAAGAGTTCGAAAAAAAATTGCTTTTAATTAAAGAAATAAAACTGAAATATACACAACCAAAACAACTAGATTTTTTTGCAATGCAATCAGAAGACAACTTGCTAAAGATGGCTAAACTTTTGTTGGGTGAATTTCCCACGGATGATTATTCTGAAATGGAACTTGACTTGGGTATCAAATTTAAAGAAAAAAATAATTTAAAGAATTATTTTTTGAATCTTTTTAAAAAATATAAATTAAATCCAGCATTTAAAAACATAAGTTTTGTTGGAAAGACACATAATAATTTTGATATAATATTTAATACTGAAACTTTTCAACATAAATTTGCTATTAAAACGAGTAAAAATGATAATGGTATGTATAATGAAGGTCATATAAAAGAAAAATTAAAGCATGAAATCGTAAGTTTTACTGTATCTATTTAATAGAGCACTGTAGCGTGTAAATAGATATATTTATTAAACTGCGTGTACGCAACATAAGGAAGAATACACAGAATAAAAAAAAGTACCAAATTATAATATTTGAATATCCAAGAGCAATATCTAAGTACCAAAGTATGGTATCCAATGAAAAAGAAAACTTGTGCTCCACGTACTTAGAAATGACAGGCAAAGAAACAGTTTCTTTATAACTACTTGGGAAAATTAAAACGACAAGCGCTAAAATTATTAACTTTAGGAGACTGTGCATATACTGATGTAACTCACATGTTAATTTCTTCCAACCTGTTGTATTGCCGCATTTATATTGTGGGTTGTTTTGCAACTCAGAAGGGATATTAGAATTGCATAAAATTGCAAAAACAGTTGTTACGATCACCAAAGAAATAGACGCGAATGTCAAAATACCCTGAATAAAGTCAAGATTTTTTCTTATTCCTAAAAAACATAAAAATATAAAAATTATAACGCCAAACAAGGCTTTTCTCTTCTTATCTGTAAACATATTTATTTCCTGTGAAAAAATTATGATTCAATTTCTTAAATTATTTTCTGATATAAAAACACAAACTACCTTTTAGTCTTTTTAGCATTTGCTTTTCTTTTAATAGCAATGTCTTCTACTGCATCCAGTTGCTTTTAATATTTTAGTTAACCTCGTCTATGATTTATCTATAGTTGATGATAGCTTTAAACACAAAGCTCCATAATTACAAACTCTTGCTTGCATTTTGATACCCAAATCCACCTTTCAAAAAAGCCCATCGCACTGGCAATCCTTTCATAAAGATTAAAGAAAAGCTCTGTTATTTCAAAAGTACACGAAAGGGAATCATAATTGCCGCAACATTTTTTGCGCTGATGCTGGCGACTCATGTTTTAAAAAACAAATATTTTGAAATTCGTGTATCCTAAAATCCTTAATTTGTATTAATGGATTTATTTACTTTATAAATTTGATACTATAGAGCCATTTTGGCTTCTAGAAATATATTGTACATTAAAAAAACTTTTTAATCACTCTTTAAATGCATATCCAATCCAAAAGTGATCAGCACTTTTCACTATTTTGCTATTTTTTAGAAATCTATTTTAAATTCTCCTGTCATTAGTTCATGAAGAGTTTTGGCTCGTGAAAGAAGATCTTTTTCAATCTCTTCACAATACTTAGAAAAATCTGTTGCTCTTGGAATGATTTTTTTAGACATGCTTTCTACGTTGCTCTGCAAAATGCGTTTAAAGGACTCTTTCAAAATCAATAAGGAAATACCTTTGAGTTCAGTTTGATAAGCTTGAGAAGAGGTGTTATCGTCCATATCTTTTCGCTTGTGGAAGCTACCACAAGAGAACAAGCGAAAAAAGTATTAGAGATATCATCATTTGAAGCTTTTACAGCAATAAACCTGTGAAGCCATATGCAAGTCTCAAGTGCATTTTCTTCATTCGGTTTTTGTTTTTAATTTTCCATACAACACACTGCTATTTCAGGCTATTACTTTGGGTTGATTAAGATTTGTAAGGAAAGTTGATTGGCAAGCAGTTAAGGCTGAATTTAAAGACTGGGATTATAAAGCCCAAGGGCTGACAGAAGCCGGTGCGGCTCTCGTGGCATTGGCTGTCACGGCGGTTACGGGTGGAGCAGCCTCGGGCGCTGCCAGTGCCATTACCGGTGCTTTGGGGCTTGGCTCTCGAGCACCGCCATGAATGCGGCGATACAGGCTGGTGTCCAAGCGCTGATTAACAAAAGCGCTGTGGCTCTTGTCAATAATCGCGGCAATATTGCCGGCGCCTTGCATGAGCTTGGCTCTTCAAAGAATGTTCTCAGCATTGTCTCGTCGATGTTGACGGCGGGCTTAACCAGCCAAATAACGGAAATGGCAGGTGTTGGACAATCTTTGCCTAAAACGGCTCCTTTTGTCGATCGTATCGCCAGTGAAGCGGAAAAGAACCTGATCAAAGCCGCCATTGGCACGAGCGTTCAAACGGCTCTTGAGGGTGGCTCTCTTGACAAGAACTTTTTTAACAATCTGCGCATCGCCCTGTCTGATACGGTTGGCAAATCGTTGGCGGAAGAAATCGGTACCGCCAAGGCTGAAGGCAAAATAGACACGGTCACGCAGATCGTTGCCCACGCCGGTCTTGGCTGCTTAAAAGGCGCTGTTGCGAGCGGTGCTTGCTCTGCCGGTGCTGGGGGGTGCTGTGGGCGAAGCCACAGCCATGCTCCAGTTTCAATTGTGGGTGCAAGGCATTGTGAAAGAGGAAATGGGGGATCTAAACGGTCGCACCCCAACTGCGGAAGAGGAAGCGCGTATAAACGCAAAGATTGATGCGCAGTTTGCTGACTTTAGAGATCACACCATTGATGTCGCACGGGCTGCCGGGGGCGTTGCTGCTGCCATTGCCGGTAGCGATGTTGATGCCGGTGCCGATGCCGCAGGTAATGCCGCTGCAAATAACTACCTCAGCAGTGCTCAACAAGCTCAGATGGAGAAAGAATTAAAGGAGTGTCCTGACTTTTTATGTGCAGCAGAAGTGTCTGCGAAGTGGACTGCGATTAGTACAGGGCAAGATATAAGCTTTGCGGCAGGTATGGTAGCTGGTGTCCCGGCTGAAATATACGATACGGTTGATGGTTTTTTGCAAATAGCCAAACATCCTAAAGAGACTTTGAAAGCGCTCAAAGATTTTTTCAGCAGTGGTGAGATTTTGGCGACAATTGGTCGGACCCTTGGACAGTCCTATGTAGATCGCATTAATAAAATGGAGGAGGAATATGAGCGAGCTGGTGCTGGTGGTTCCTTTAATGCTGGACTTGAATTTGGAAAATTATTGACTGAAACAGCATCCCTAATGACAGGAGTTGCTGGAGCAGCCAAGGGAGGCATAAAGCTTGGCGAAAAGGCTTGGATTAAATTCATGGCTAGGAAAGATTTTGCCCAATTCGCTTCCAAGAAAAATCTTGCAGAACTTGCAGCTCAAGGAGATCCTGACAAATTTGCGGCGAGGAAAGAACTGACCAAACTTGCTGCTAAAGAAAAAAAGCTTTGGTTAAAAAAGAAACCCACTAAATTTACCGATAGCAAATTTGGACAGACTAACAAAGCCTATCAGAGAGATGATTTGTTTGATCCTGACAGAATTTCTAAATGGACAGTAAACAAAAAAGAAGTGTGGGGCACCAATGTTGAGAGAATGGAAGCAGGAAGAGCACCGATAGGATTTGATGGAAGGTCTGTTGAATTGCATCATTTATCACAAACGCCTGAAGGGCCCATAGCAGAAATGAGCAGGGAATCTCATAACAAATATAATTCCGTGATTCATGCTCCTTCCAAAACACATCAATCGCTTATAGAGAGAGACAAGTTTGGTAATTGGAGAGAGGAATATTGGAAGGAACGTGCTAAAGGGTATAGAGAACAAACAATAATTTAGGAGGAATAATCGACATGAAATGGAGTATCATAGGGATAGATTTTGACAGATGGGGACAGGAGCACCGGCAGTAATTCTCTACGGTTGATGAAAAGAGAAAAAAGAAACTTATAAAATAATTTATGGAGGATAATTGATGAAAACCTATACCTTAGATGATGTTGTAGAATTAGTTGATAAATATAATGATATTATCAATTTTCGTACTGAAGAAAATGCGGCTGATGATCTACGGATTGAAAAGGCGGAGAAAGCTCTCGATTTGCAATTCACATCTTCTTATAAGAGCTTTTTAAAAAAATATGTAGGAGGAGAAATTGGTGGTGAAGAAATCTTTAGCCTTTATAAGGAGTGTGGAGCAGATATCCCTGGTGGTGATATTGTTTTCCAAAACTTAAATGATAGAAGAGATGGTTTTGCAACATCAGAACAGCTTGTCGTGTGTTACGCTGATTTTGATGAAATTTTTTATTTTGATTATACGCAGTTTCGGGATGGAGAATGTCCAATCTATGTTATGTATCCATTGGATAATTGCGAATATTACGCCAGTAATTTTTATGAATTCCTTTGCAAAAGAATTAAAGTACACGCGGGAGAAGAGATACTTGATGGTGACCAACCGATTGAAAAGACTGAGAACACTCCCACTCCGCAACCTATCCCTTTTTACAAGAGTTTTTGGAAAAAACTATGTAAGAGGTGAAATTGATAGAGGGAATATGGAGCGTTTATAACGCAAGTTTTGAGGATCATCTATGAAAACCTATACCTTAGCTGATGTTGCAGTACTAGTTGATAAATATAACGATAGTATCGATTTTGGCTCTACAGATGAAGTAGTTGATGATGCACTGATTGAAAAAGCAGAGAAAACTCTTGGTTTGCAGTTTACGTCTTCCTATAAAAGTTTTTTAAAAAACTATGGAAGAGGGGAAATTTGTGGTGAGGAAATATGTAGCGTTTATGATACAAACTTTGAGATTGTTCGTAGTGATGATATTGTTTATAAAAACTTAAATTATAGAAAAAATGGTTTTGCAACGCCACAACAACTTATTGTTAGTAGAACCGATTTTGGAGAGACATTTTTCTTCGATTATTCTCAATTCCAGAATGGAGAATGTGCACTCTATTTTGATTTTCCACCCAAAGATCCACAATATTATGCAAGTAACTTCTATGAATTCCTCTGTAAAAGGATTACAGATAATTTGAAGTAAATTTCTTTGTATGGTGGTTTTATTTTCAAATTGCAATGTTAAACCACCATTATTTTTTTTAAATGAGAGAAAATTAAAATCAATATATTTCAATATGTTATTATTTTAATGATACAACCTTTTAAATAGTAACCCATAAATTCAACTAACAATATATATTTGTCAGTTATGTGTCAGTAAATTGAACTGACAAAATAGATTATTTTAGTGAGTGATTAAAACATGTCTTATGAAAAGCGTATGATCCTGTAAAGCCTTTCAAAAGATAGCTTGTAACTCATATGAAATGCTATCAAGATCATTATAGTTATGAGTTTTGAAGGGGTTTTGAGTTTTGAGGGTTGCCCCTTTTAGATAAAAAAACGATAAAAAGTAAAAACGTTATTTTTCAATAGGTTAAGATTTTACAGATCTTAAAAAAACAACTCATATTGATAACACAACCTATAAATTCAACTAATAATATACGTTTTGAGGGGGGGTGACGGTTTTTACACCTTCAAAACCTATAAGCAAAATGAATATACATAACTCTCTTTAAACAAAGCTTTTGATAACAATAAAGCACTCATTTTAGATTACGGTATAATCTCTTAAAGGCAATGTAAAAAAATCTAATTCACTTTAAGAGTGGATTTCTTAAATTTTGCAAAACAATCTAAAAAAATTATTTAAAAGTTCAAATCGTATCTTTAATTTGAATTATAAATACATTATTAGACTTTTGCATTAATCAAAGGTTTATGATGATGAAGTTTTTTATTTTACTTTGTTTGTTAATACTCACAGCTTGTGGTCCTATAACACATTTGAACGGAATTGTTGATCCAAACTACAAGGGACGATTTCAAACGAAAAAGGTGGTCATAGGAGGTGTTGGCATGTCTATTTCTGAGCAAAAAGAACTTGAAGACACCTTTGAGAAATCCCTCGTTAAATACAATGTACAGATATTGAGAGGATTAGAACTTTTCCCTCTAACTCGTAATTATTCCTATAACGAGAAAGAGGAAATTATAACAAATAAAGGCGCAGATGCACTCCTAATAGTTAGCGTTGATAATCGTGCTATATCACAGACGTATATCCCGCCAACATATCATCCGGGAACCTCTACAAGTACTATTTCGGGATTTGGAAACTTTGCTACCATAAAAACTGAGACGACACCAGGTTATGTGACCGGTGGATATAATATTAGTAAGCCCGCCATAAGTGTTAGTGTTTATCTTATTCACCATACAAAAAACAAAGAAACCATATGGCTAGCAAAAGGCTATAGCGATGGAAATGCTTTTGCATCATTTTCTAATCTCATAGTAAGCGTTGCTGAAACAACTGTTGAAAAACTAGCCAAAGAGGGGCTTATAGTCCCAAAGTAGAGTTAGGAAAATAGCAGCATAATCACGAATTTTAGCCACAAGGTCGATGTTAATAAAGCTATCATTTTAGATTACGGTATAATCTTTTAAAGGCGATGTAAAAAAATCTAATTCTATTTAAGAGTGGGTTTCTTAAAAGTCTTAAAGCAATCCCAATAAGAGTGTTTAAAAGTACAAAGCCTTATTTTTAGAATAACGCATATTAGGATTGTATCTAATCAACTTAACAAAAGAGGTATAGATTATGGTTATAAGCTCTATACCCCTTATGCGTTTATCATACCCATTATATGAGCATCTTTATAAGTTATTCAGTTTCTCTTAATACCAATTTGGGTAAGTTCTTAACGATTTTCATGGTTTCTAAACTTACCGTAATAACCCTTTGAAACAACTCCAATGGGTAAGCAGGGTTGCCAACGGTTTCAACAGCATAGCGATTGGCATCATTCACAATACCACTCTTTTTATCAGTCTTTACACATTGACGCTCCATAACCCATTCAAGAGCGGGTTTACCATTAACGATATACTCATAAGCTTCAAGAGGAATATCTGTCATGATGATATTGCTATTATAAAAAACAGTCGATTTATCCTTTTCCTTACTATTCCCAGAAAATTTCATTTCAGTCACGTAATAGAATTTTTCGGGATTAGAGCTCTCTGTAACTTTTGGATTACCCTTTTTAAAGGTCACTGGATAAGGTTTTACATCTTCATAATTCATGTGCAAATGACCGAGTTCACGCCCTGCTGTTACAAACTTCCAAAAATCTTCAGCAGTTTTTACACAAGGGATACGAGGCAATTCTTTAGAGAGGTTATCAGCATAACGGGCACGATAATCTTCCGAATGAAGTAGACCATAAATATAATAGAATAAATCATCTTTCGTGATAGTTATCATTCGGATAAGCAGCTTTAAAATGTGCTAATCCTTCATCAGTAATGGCATCACGTCTCTGTAAACCAGCTGTTTTACTTTCTTCTGTAGAAATTAAAAATAAATGAGATTGTTTCTTGTTTTTATCTTTTGAGACCGTAGTATCTTCGTAAATATAGCGTGGAAAGCATTGACCAGTATGCACTGCATGAAAATTAGGTAAAGCCTTAGTCATTAAAGTAGAAAAAACTGTTTGAGCTCCCGTACCTGTAATTTATATTACTTGATTTTCAACCGCTTTTCCCATTGGGAATATACGAGGCATCTGTAAAACCAATTCATTGAAAATGCGATTATAATAAAGCCATTGTTGTGTAAAAGGACGATATAAACTTTGCGTGAAACATGCTTCTTCGAAGTTGAAAGTCTTTCTTTTTACCAATTCTTGTTTAAGAGCGCGACTCCAACTTATTTTTTTAGCATCTGAATTTACAAAATTGTCTACAATATTGGTACGTGTTTTACGGTCAGCATGTAAATAGGTATTATTAAAACGTTTTACCTCACTATTATAAAAGGCTACCATATTACTCATATTTTTTGATAAAGCATCACGGCTAGAGTTGTATGTCCAAGCGTCACGATTGGTTTTTATACCACATGAAGAAGCTTCAAATAGTTTTTTATTATGCCCTTTTTTATCATCTAAGGCGAGAAACGTTTCAAAACTTTCATTACGTTGATGAATCCAATCACCATGCTTATCTGGTGTAATTATTTGCCAGCCTTGTTCACGTGTAATACTACCAACACTACCAAAGTCTTGAATCATTCCAAGTTTTTTTCGGTAGAAAGATTATTGCCAATATCATGATAGTAAATTTTACACTCTCCAGACACATAGGGATTTTTGATAAATATTGTAACAGCAATACCAGTCATACTACCACTACCAAAAACATTCTCTCCTTCTTGAGTTGCTCCATTGCTTAACATGTTTTTACGGATATCTCCCCGTAAATTAAGCACATAAATACTTGTAAATTCATTGGCTAAAGATTTTCGTAAGCTGTTCATTGTTGGCTTGTCTATGTAACCAGAACCAGAAACAAAGCCGATTACCCCAGCATTATCAATACGGTCACTAGCCCAGCGAATGGCACGAATATAACTGTCATAAAGCGCTTGTATATTCGTAACTTTCGATTGAGCAGCATAAGTTTCACGAATACGTTGATCTAATATGGGATAAGGAGTATTCTTCGCGTTATCATTGGCACTTTTTTGACCTGTGGAATAAGGAGGGTTACCAAGGATAACTTTGATATCCAGTTTCTTTTGATGCTCCAAATATTCACTGTTTTTTTTAAATAATTTTTGCAGCAGATTCTTCTCTTCAAGCATCCGAAACGTATCAGTCAAACCAATATGTTTGAAAGGAATGTACTCTCCTTTCATGATACTATGATAGGTCGATTCAATGTTAATCGCTGCTATGTAATAGGCTAGCAAGACAATCTCATTTGCGTGGATATCATAACGGTATTTATATTCCATATCCTCTGGTTTGATGAGATTGGATTGTAATAGCCGTGTGATAAAGGTCCCAGTACCCGTAAAAGGGTCAAGAATAGAAACACCACGTGATCCTAGACTTTTTCCAAATTCATGACGCAACACATCATCAACAGAATGAATGATAAAATCAACAACCTCAATGGGAGTATAAACAATGCCTAATTTTTCTACTGTACGCGGAAAAGCATAACGGAAAAATTCATTGTAAAGCTCTACAATTAAACTTTGTTGTGCTTCAAGAGTGGTAATTCCACGCGTGTAAAATTGTACACTCTTAGAAATATTTTTGAGATCTTGAGATTCTTCTTTAGGAGTAACTTTATCAAGGGCATTGAGTACACGTTGTAAAGCGCAAGATACGGGATTTTCTTGAACAAACTGATGCCCCTCAAATAAAGCATTAAAGACTGGACGCGTCACAAGATGTTGCGCAAGCATTTCAATCGCATTTTGTTCGGAGATAGTTGTATTTAAATTACTACGTAATTCGGTCATAAAATCATTAAACACCTGCCGTGTTTCAGTTTCTGATTTCGTCAAAACCTCAGTTAAGCGTGTGATATGAGTTTGAGCAAGATCACCAACATTTATTGCCCATTTTTTCCAATAGCTAGGGTCGTAAAATCTATTAACAATAGCAGTTTTAATGACATCTTTACATTTAGAAAAAAGGGGGAGTTCTCCTTGTTCTTCACATGTGTGAGAGGATTCATAAGTTGCTAACCCAATATTAAGTCCTGAATACTCTAATTTTGAGCGTATAGGTAAATCATCAATAACCGTGGTCGTATCTTCTAACGCAAGTTCTTGAGAAGCAGCAACAATTTCAAGAGCATCGCTTACGTCTTGTTTTTTGTGCATATGGTGAATTATTTTATTAAAGTTATCATCATGAGCACGTAAAGCATTGAGAACTTGCCAGATGACATTATACTTTTGGTTGTTTTCTAAGGCTATTTCCGGCGGAATGTCAGCGGGTATCCCAACGGGTAGAATGATATAGCCTCTTTTTTTACCCTCTGCTCGACGCATTACACGTCCTATTGCTTGAATAATCTCAATTTGACTTTTTCGCGGGTGTAAAAATAGAACGGCATCAAGAGCAGGAACATCAACACCTTCAGAAAGACAGCGTACATTGGTAAGTACACGGCAGGTATTTTCCCCCGCATCTTCCTTTAACCATTCAAGTTGTTTTGTACGCTCTTTAGCACTAAAGGTTCCATCAATATGGGCAAGGGTACAGTTAAGAGGAGGAGTATCTTTATAGTTCTTATGAAGAGCGCGCAAAGATTCTTGCACTTTTTCTTTTTTGAATCTCTTGCATATGCGTTTAGAAGTCTCAATATCTTTGCAAAAAGCTAAAGCTCTACGCATGGGCTTGGGGTCATCTTCAAGATCAAGTTTCAGATCCATTTTGGTAAGGGCTTGATAACAGCCTATGATCTTGGTTTTATCATCAAGAATAAGTTCATAATTCTCATCGGTCATCAAATGCTGAATAGATTCAGCAACTTCCTCTTCATTAATACCCAAAACAATAATCTTATAAGGTGCTAAAAGTTCATTCTGAACGGCTTTTGAGAATGTATAAGTATAAAGCTCTTTTCCATAGAGCTCTTTATCATCCATAGAGGCTAGAACGGCATTGATCTCATTGGCTTGCTTTTTGGCATCATCGGTAAAGATCTTAGGCGTTGCTGTCATATACAGACGTTTTTTGCCTCGAATGATGCTGTTATCATGAACCTTGATAAATTCAGATTCATTGTCTTCAGTTCCCAATGAAGCCCCAGTGGTACGGTGTGCTTCATCGCAAATGATCAGATCAAATTCGGGTAAATCATACTTTTTTTGTGCATCCGAAATCACTTGGATGGAATGATAAGTTGAAAACACCACGGTCATCAGATCATGTGAAACCTTACCCGCTTTGCTAGCCAGTTCTTTTGCATCCGTGGTAGCAGGCAAGGCAAGATCAGAGCTATCAAATTCAAGAGCATCATTTTTATTATTCTTACGACGCTTACCCACTTGTGTATCGGAACACACGGCAAAGGAACGCAAAGGCACTTCTGTATCTTCTGTCCATTCACGAATTGTTTGAGAGATAAGAGCAAGAGAGGGCACTAGAAACAATACGCGCTTGCCTTGACCTGCTATGGTTTCTGCTATCTTAAGACTTGTAAAAGTCTTGCCCGTACCACATGCCATAATCAGCTTGCCACGGTCTGCTTCTTTTAAACCTTCACAGACTTTCTCAAGGGCTTCTTTCTGATGATCTAAAAGCTTTTTCTTTGATTTCTCTTTAAGAACAGCTTGTCCTTGTTCTTTATAAGCCCCCCAATCGGTTTGACTGTTTTCTAAATCAAAAAGGTTTATGCGTTGAGGGCGGATTTCTTGCCCCTCACAAGTCAGTTCAACATTATCACTCCAATCTGTTTCGGTGCTATCAACCAGAATACGACGGGTGAAGATCTTTTTGCCCGAGGCAGCAATAAAACTATCAATATCTTTTTTACTGATCTGATGGTCAGCTTTATAAAACTTACATTGAATAGCCACATATCCCTCTTGATGACGAAGCTTTGCCATCAGATCAATGCCGATATCATTTTTATTCCAACCTTCACGCTCTTTAGCCCATTCATAATAGCTCTCAACCGTTTCATATCGTCCAAAATGGAGAGGGTCATGCATAAGATAAGCCATGACAAGGTTTTCAAACAGCGTTCCCAATTCACGGGGTGATTTTGCTTGTTGACGATAATATTCCAAGAGAGAGCGTAAAGAGACATGTTCATGATCATAATGATGAGGGCGAAGCATAAAGAATAAACTCCATGACAATATATTCTATTGATTAATTCTCTTCAAAGGAATCAAAACGAAGCTTATTAAATCCATTTTGAGTAAATGGTGAAAAAAATGCAGAAAAATGCGAAAAAACGGATAAATTTTTTTCAAAAGGGTTTTTAAAGGTACTTATCCACAGCCCATGACATGGAATAAGATCAGCAAAGTAGTGAAATTTTCTGTTTATTTTATGGAAAAAAGACAAATTTGATATGTGCTTTTAAGATATCATAATGAGTATTTTGATAGGTTTTATGAGTCACTAAAATAGTCTATTTTGTCAGTTTAATTTACTGACACAAACTGACAAATATATATTATGGATTGTATTTAAGGTTGTATTGTCGATATAGGTTGTATCATTAAAATACTAACATATTGAAATATAATGTTTTTAATTTTCTCTCATTTAAAAAATAATATAGGCTCTAAAAAGAACTGACAACACTGACAGCACTGGAGAAAACTCTTCTGTTCAGATCATTATCTTTGGAGAAAGGTTGCTTAATGCGCTGTACAGAGAGTTTTGCCTATTTGAGTAGAAAGTTTTAAAAGAGATTTCTTATTGTTTTCTATGATGGTTTTTGACGACAGAATGTGCTTGATAGCACGATGTCTCGTTTATATGCGTGTTGAGTGGTTTAGAGGAGCTGGAGAGTGAATTTATCTCTAATTATTGATAAATATATTGTAGCATTAAACTGGGGATATTGATGTATTAACCATTGACGGGCTAAACAGTTTTGTTTAGAGGTTTTTCCATAGAAATGTGGGGGAGAGATCTTCAGCAGTTAAAATAAAGTGGTTTTTGTAAAATAAAGCAGTTTTTGGGTGTCACTTTTTGGGTCACAGAGGCATGTGCTTTTGTTAAAAGCGTTATAGGGCAGTGGCTGTTTTGAGTGGATTTATTAGCGGTTCCATGAAGTTCTTTTAAATCATGCTTCATGAATAGTGCAAAGCGGGGGCAATCTGTATTGTTTTGTGTATTTTTACGCCAAAGTTCTCTTTTGAGAATTTTTCGTGCCATTGTTGTTTTCTTTGGCTTGTTTACAGGTGTAAAT